>NZ_JBHVWF010000122.1:0-24804 GCF_042882365.1 Streptomyces sp. NPDC058221
CCCGTACGCCATGGCGTACGGGCCCTCGTCATGCTGCGATCACCCGGGTCAGTCCTGTTTCTTGCGGCGCGTTCCGAAGACGATCTCGTCCCAGCTCGGCACCGCGGCCCGGCGGCCCGGCCGGACGCCGTCCGCTTCGGCCTGGCGGTCCGTCGTCCCGGTCAGCCGGTCGCGGTGACCGGCGACCGCGCGGGGCATCAGCACATCCGCGTAGGCGGAACCGGCGCCCGCGGAGGCGGCCGGGGCGGGCGGCTCCGCGGTCTCGGGTTCCTGCACGGCCGGTTCGATCGCCGGGGGCTCCGGCGGCGAGGGGCGTTCCGGTACGACCATGTCGCCGCGGAAGCTGGGCACGGCCTCCAGCAGGCTGGTGAGCGAATCGCGTTCACTCGCCGTGACCCCGCCGGTGCGCTCCTCCGGCTCCGGGGCCGGAGGCGGGGCGGGGCGCTCCATCTGGCGGTCCAGGGCGCGGTCCAGCGGCCGGTCGCGCGGCAGCCGGGCGATCCGCGGGACGAACGGGAAGCTGGGTTCCGGCGCGGCGACGTCATCGGTCTCGCCGATCAGCGAGCGCGCTTCGTCGTCCACGGCCTGGACCAGCCGGCGCGGGGCGTCGTACGTCCAGCTCGCCGAGTGCGGCTCACCGGCGACCCGGTACACCAGGAGGACCTCCCAGGTGCCGTCGTCGCGGCGCCAGGAGTCCCACTGGACGGTTTCCTTGTCGGCGCCGCGCAGCAGGAGTCGCTCCTGCACCGCCTCGCCGAGCTGTGGGCCGGTGTTCTCGCCGGGACGGCGCACGGGGGTCTTCCGGGCGCGCTCGGCCATGAAGGCGCGCTCCGCGAGCACGGGGCCCTCGAAGCGGCGGACACGGTCGACCGGAATTCCGGCGAACTGAGCGACTTCCTCCGCGGAAGCACCGGCTCGTATGCGGGCCTGGATGTCTCGCGGCCGGAGGTGGCTCTCCACCTCGATCTCGATCTGGCCGAGCCGCGCTCGGTCGTTGCGCACGGCGGCTCGGAGCCGCTCGTCGATCGGAAGTGTGTACTCCGTGCTGTCCGCAGCTTTGAGCACCAGTCGTGTGCCGTCGTTGGAGACGGCCACGACACGCAGTTCGGGCATGGGGACCTCCCGGGTGGTGCCTGCCGACGTCACGTGCGTCGCTGCTTCCGCTAGTCGAGTGTGGCCTGCCCGGGTGCAGCCTGCCACAACATTGCCGTGTTGCCCGGCGTGTCGGGCGTGAGCCCTTGATCGCCGGTATGACACGGTGACCTCTTGCGCAACACAAAGTGACCTTCGGTCACTCCATGTAGCCAGCCCCCGTGCGATGCCGCGGCGCCGCCGGATCGAGTGCCTCCTTCGGCCCCCTCCCGAAGGTTCCGGACTTCCACGCGGGAGTCCGGCCCCAGGGCTCGCCACAGTACTCCATTCGGGCCACGCGGGTGGACCGCCGCGCCGCCGAAGTTCTCGTGCGGCACGGGAGTTGAGGTACCCGGCTGGATGCGGGATGCCCCTCTTGCGTGTCCTGCTTCACAGAATCACCGTAAACGGAACTATCGGCTTCGCTCAAATGTCCCTTGTGTTGCATGGTGGGAGCGATGTCAATCAAGGGCTGGAAATGGTGCAGAAGCCGGAAAGTGACATAGAACCCAGAGAAAGGCGGATAGATCTCAGCTTGCCCCAGGTTGCGGGCAGCGCCGTCGCTGCCGTCACGGCGGCCGTGGCGGCCTCGCAACTGGGCGTGTACGGAACGATTGTCGGCGCCGGCGTGATGAGCGTCGTGGCCACCTGCGGGGGCTCCGTCTTCCAGCACTTCTTCCGTCGTACGGGTGAACAGATCCGCGAGGTCACCGTCCAGGTGAAGCACCCGGACCGCGAAGTGACCGTGCACACACGCCAGACGCGTGACGCCGGGGACGCGGGCGGGACGTGGGGGACCCCCAAGACACACGTCGCGGTACGGAAGGCCGGAGGGCCGGCCGGCGCCGGCACGGTGCCGCGCGAGCCGGACGCCACCACCGTCCTGCGCCAGGTCGACGCCTCGGCCGCCGCGCCCGAGGACGCGGACGCCACCACCGTGCTGCGCGCCGTAGACGCCACCTCCACCCTGCGCGCCGTCGACGCCACCACCGTCCTGCGCAGGGCGAGCGACGACCCCGGGCGTACCCAGCTGATCAAGTCGGTCGACGGAACCAGGCCCAGGCCCCCCGCGACCGGCTCCGCGGCCGGCGACGACGTGTTCTCGGAGGCGACGACGCACGGCACCCGGATGCGCGGCTGGAAGCGCTCCGCGCTGGGAGCCGCCGTGGTGTTCGTCGTCTCGATGGCCGGGATCACCACGTTCGAGCTCGTCTCGGGCAACGACCTGAGCGGTGGCCACGGAACGACCGTCGGCTCCGTCGTGCGCGGCGAGCACGGCTCGGGCCCGGCCGGCCCGGCGCCGTCGGACAGTACCGGCCCGGGCGCGGACAGCCCGAGCCCGGGCCAGGACGACGGCACGGCGTCCAGTACCGACCCGGAGGGCGGACAGAGCCGCAGCCCGCAGACGGACCGGGGAGACGGCTCCACTGCCGACCCGACCCCCACCACCCCCACGCCGTCGGACTCCGCGGGGGACGGCACGGAGCCGTCACCCACACCCACCCCGTCCCGGACCGATGACGGCGGCAGCACCGCCCCCGGCCCGCAGGAGACGGGCAGCGCTCCGGCGCAGCAGGACCGGGCACCCGCCGGCACGGACACCGGGGAGTGAACGGACCGGGTGGTCAGTCGCCCAGGACCCGGCGCAGGTAGTCGTTGGCGAAGAGGCGGTCCGGGTCCAGCCGGTCCCGGACCGCGGTGAACTCGCCGAACCGCGGGTACACCCCGGCCAGATACCCGGCGTCACGGGTGTTGACCTTGCCCCAGTGGGGGCGGCCGCCGTGGGCGGTCATGATCCGCTCCACCGCCGTGAAGTACGCCTGGTAGGGCGTGCCCCGGTACAGGTGGACGGCGATGTACGCGCTCTCCCGGCCCGAGGCCGTGGAGAGCGCGATGTCGTCGGCGGGGGCGGTACGCACCTCCACCGGGAAGCTGATCCGCAGCGGAGAGCGCCCGACCATCGCCCTGACCTCGCGCAGCGCCTCCACGGCGGCCTCGCGCGGCAGGGCGTACTCCATCTCCACGAACCGCACCCGGCGCGGGCTGGTGAAGACCTTGTACGGGATGTCGGTGTACGTACGGGCCGACAGGGCCCGGCTGGAGAGCTTGGCGATCGAGGGGATCGTGGCGGGCACCGCCCGGCCGAGCGAACAGGCCGCCTGGAAGATGCCGTTGGAGAGGAGCTCGTCCTCGATCCAGCCGCTGACCCTTCCGGGCGGAGCGGCGGGGCCGGCGCTGCGGTTGTTGCGCTTGGTGTTGCAGTTGCCGGTGTGCGGGAACCAGTAGAACTCGAAGTGCTCGTTCTCTGCCACGAGCTGATCGAACTCGGCCGTGACCCGGTCGAAGGCCATCGGCTCCTCGCGGGCGGTGAGCAGGAAGACCGGCTCCACGGCGAAGGTGATCGCCGTGATGACGCCCAGGGCGCCGAGCCCGATCCGCGCGACGGCGAAGATGTCCGGGTTCTCGGTCTCCGAGCAGGTCAGCACCGTGCCGTCCGCCGTGACCAGCTCCAGGGCGCGGATCTGCGCGGATATCGAGGCCGAGTCACGGCCGGTGCCGTGAGTGCCGGTGGAAGTGGCCCCGGCGACCGTCTGGTCCATGATGTCGCCCATGTTGGTGAGCGAGAGTCCCTCGCGGGCCAGCGCGGTGTTGAGGCGCTTCAGCGGGGTGCCGGCCTCGACGGTCACCGTCATCGCCGCACGGTCGATCTTCCGGATGCCGGTGAGCAGATCGGGGCGTATCAGCAGACCGTCGGTGGCCGCCGTCGCGGTGAAGGAGTGCCCGGTGCCCACCGGCTTGACCTTCAGTCCGTCCTCGGACGCCCTGCGCAGCGCCTGGGCCAGCTCGTCCACGGAGGCGGGCGACACGGTCCGTACCGGACGGGCAGTGACGTTCCCCGCCCAGTTACGCCACGCGTTCGTCGTCGTCCGTGCGTAGGTGTCGGTCATCTTCCCCGCGCCCTTCCGTAGGAACCGGCCCACTGAGCCGGCGGTACCCCAGGAACGCCACCGCGGCCGCGAGCGCTCCCGCCACGGCGGGCACCGCGTACCCCGCCTTCGCCCCGGACGCGTCGACCACCCAGCCGGCGGCCGAGGAGCCGAGCGCCACACCTACGGCGAGCCCGGTGCTGGTCCAGGTCATGCCCTCGGTCAGTCTCGTGCGCGGTACGTGCTGTTCGACGAGAGCCATGGTGGTGACCATCGTCGGTGCGATGGCGAGGCCCGCGACAAAGAGCGCCACGGCCAGGAACGGCAGGCTCCCGGCCAGTTGGAGGGGGATCATACTCACGGCCATCGCACACACTCCCACCAGCCACTGGGTGGACGGCCTGCCCTTCAGATGCAGCAGGCCGAAGACCGCCCCGGCGAGGCAGGAGCCCAGCGCGTACACGGCCAGTACGAGGCTCGCCGCGGCCTTGTGGCCCTGCTCCTCGGCGAAGGCCACCGTCACCACGTCGACCGCTCCGAAGATCGCGCCGGTCGCCACGAAGGTGACGACGAGCACCTGGAGGCCGCGCGAGGCCAGCGCCGAACCCCTGGTGTGCCGCGCGTGGGGATGCGGCACCGGCTCGGTGGCTCGCTGGGCGGTCAGCCAGAGGACGCCGGCCAGCAGGAAGCCCGCGGCGAGCAGCGGGCCCGCCTCGGGGAACCAGGCGGTGGAGAGTCCGATCGAGATGATCGGGCCGAAGATGAAACACACCTCGTCGACGATCGACTCCCACGCGTACGCGGTGTGCAGCTGCCGCGGCGAGCCCCGGTAGATCTCCGCCCAGCGGGCCCGGACCATGGAACCGACGCTGGGGACACAGCCCGCGCCGGCCGCGAAGACGAACAGGGTCCAGTCCGCAAGACCCCGCTGCGCGCAGATCAGCAGACCGGCCACGGCCGCCAGGGCGACGAGGGCCACCGGGCGCAGCACCCGGCGCTGTCCGTGCCGGTCGACGAGTCTGGACACCTGCGGCCCCACCACCGCGGCCGACATCGCCAGTGTCGCGGAGAGCGCACCGGCCAGTCCGTACCGGCCGGTCAGTTGGGAAACCATGGTCACCACACCGATGCCCATCATGGACAGCGGCATCCGGCCGAGGAAGCCGGCCGAGGAGAACCCCTTGGTGCCGGGTGCGGCGAAGATCGCGCGGTAGGGACTGGGCAAGGGGTACTCCGGTACGCGTGGTGCGGTCACACGCGGTGTCAGGGGTGAACGTGGCCGATACAGCTTACGGGTGGGCCAGGGCACCCCGCCGCGGATGTCGGTGGGAGCGGCCCCGGGGGCGGGTGGCAGGATCGATGTCATGTCCGATCTGCGCGATCCCGCTCCCTACGACGCCCTGCTGCTGCTCTCCTTCGGAGGCCCCGAAGGCCCGGACGACGTGGTTCCGTTCCTCGCGAACGTGACCCGCGGCCGGGGTATCCCCGAGGAGCGGCTGAAGGAAGTCGGCAAGCACTACTTCCTGTTCGGCGGCGTCAGCCCGATCAACGGCCAGAACAGGGCGCTGCTCGAAGCCCTGCGCAAGGACTTCGCGGATCACGGACTCGATCTTCCGGTCTACTGGGGCAACCGGAACTGGGCGCCCTACCTGACCGACACCCTGCGCGAGATGGCCACGGACGGGCACCGCCGCATCGCTGTCCTGGCGACCAGCGCCTACGCCTCCTACTCCGGCTGCCGGCAGTACCGCGAGAACCTCGCAGAGTCACTGGCGGCCCTGGAGGCCGAGGGGCTGCCGGTGCCGCGCGTCGACAAGCTGCGGCACTACTTCAACCACCCCGGCTTCGTCGAGCCGATGGTGGACGGCGTCCTCGACTCCCTGGCCGGCCTTCCCGAGGACGTACGGGCCGGGGCGCACCTCGCCTTCACCACGCACTCCATCCCCACCTCGGCGGCCGATGTCTCGGGCCCGCCGGAGGCCCACGGCGACGGTGGCGCCTACGTCGCCGAGCACCTTGACGTCGCACGGGTGATCGTCGAGGCCGTCCGTGAGCGGACCGGCGTCGAGTACCCCTGGCAGCTCGTCTACCAGTCACGCAGCGGCGCCCCGCACATCCCGTGGCTCGAACCCGACATCTGCGAGCACCTGGAGTCGCTGCACGGCGACGGCGTGCCCGCCGTGGTGATGGCGCCCATCGGGTTCGTCTCGGACCACATGGAGGTCCTCTACGACCTCGACACCGAGGCCGCCGCGAAGGCCGCCGAGCTCGGTCTGCCGGTGCGCAGGTCCGCGACCGTCGGCGACGACCCGCGGTTCGCGGCCGCGGTCCGCGACCTGGTGCTGGAGCGCGCCGCCACCGAACAGGGCCGCGGCCGTGAGCGGTGTGCGCTCGGGGCACTCGGGGCGAGCCACGACCTCTGCCCGGCCGGCTGCTGCCCGGCCCGGGTGGCCAGGCCGGCCGCCGCGGGTGCCGACAGCCCGTACGCCTGACGCGCCGCCACCGACCTGCCCCGCCCCTCCTCACCCTCCTGGGAGCGCCGTGACCGACCCCCTGCTGCCCGAACTGCTCGACCTCGCGCTGGACGTCGCCCACCGGGCCGGCGCGCTGCTGCGCGACGGCCGCCCCGCCGATCTGGGGGTCGCCGCGACCAAGTCCAGCCCCGTGGACGTCGTCACCGAGATGGACATCGCCGCCGAGAAGCTGATCACCGGCTTCCTCTCCGAACACCGCCCCGAGGACGGCTTCCTCGGCGAGGAGGGCGCCAGCTCCGAGGGCAGCAGCGGCATCCGCTGGGTGATCGACCCGCTCGACGGCACCGTGAACTATCTGTACGGGCTGCCCACCTGGGCCGTCTCCGTCGCCGCCGAACGGGACGGCGAGCGGGTCGTGGGCGTGGTGGAGGTCCCGATGCGCCGGGAGACGTACCACGCGGTCCTCGGCGGCGGCGCGTACGCAAAGGGCGGTGCCTACGGGGACGGGGCCGCCCTGCGCTGCCGGCCCGCACCGCCGCTCGACCAGGCACTTGTCTCGACCGGCTTCAACTACGTCGCCGACGTCCGCGCGCACCAGGCCGACGTGGCGCGCGTGCTGATTCCGCGGCTGCGGGACATCCGGCGCGGTGGCTCCGCCGCCATCGACCTCTGCGACGTCGCCGCGGGCCGCCTGGACGGCTACTACGAGCGCGGTCTGCACCCCTGGGACCTGGCGGCCGGCGACCTCATCGCACGGGAGGCGGGCGCACTGACCGGCGGGCGGCCTGGGCTGCCCGCCGACGGAGGGCTGACGGTGGCCGCGTCACCGGGAGTGTTCGAGCCCCTGCAGTCGCTGCTGGAGGAACTCGGCGCCTGGCACGACTGAGCCGCTGTACGGGCCGTGAGCGGCACCGGAACGAGGAAGGCCCCACGGCTGCCGGTGCGGCACCGCGGGGCCTTCTCGTGACGGCTCAGACGCTTGTGGCGCTGATGTGGACTCCGTGCTCGGCTGCGAGGCGGTGCAGATCCTCCAGCTCGCTCTGCTCGACGTCAGCAAGGAAGTCGTCGCCCGTCTCGCGGGCCTTCGTGAGGTCGGACTCGGTGGTCTTGATGCGTTGCAGCAGACCTGCGGTGAAAGCGTCCATGAGGCGCCCCCTCATCGTGGGTCGGTGGCACGGGGGTGTGCCCGGGTTTCCCTCCGCCGAGGCGGTAGGGCGGGTGATCACGTGTTCTCCGGGGGAACGGAGGGGCCTGTGGCACGCCACATACGAGACGTGATCGCGGGTGTGAATTCGTCCTCCCCAGCCCGACCCTCAGAGAAACCTCAACTGACCGGGAAAACCGCTGAATTCCCCGAAGCCGCAGGTCGGACCGCGCCGTCTTACCGCCGGTTTATACGCGTTACGGGCAGGATGGAGGCGCACGGACCGTGCATGGGTACGTCCGGGACGGCGGGCCACGGGTCTGTCCCGACCGTTGTGCCGGTCCGTTTCGAACATTGTGAAGTTCTGTTGTGGAAGTTCTAAGGAAGGAAGCGCCGTGCGCGTACTCGTCGTGGAGGACGAGCAGCTGCTCGCCGATGCGGTGGCCACCGGATTGCGCCGGGAGGCCATGGCCGTCGATGTCGTGTACGACGGTGCAGCGGCACTGGAGCGCATCGAGGTCAACGACTACGACGTCGTGGTGCTGGACCGGGACCTCCCCCTGGTGCACGGCGACGACGTCTGCCGCAGGATCGTCGAGCTGGGCATGCCGACCCGGGTGCTCATGCTCACGGCCTCCGGGGACGTCAGCGACCGGGTGGAGGGCCTGGAGCTCGGCGCGGACGACTATCTGCCCAAGCCCTTCGCCTTCAGTGAGCTGACCGCACGGGTGCGGGCCCTCGGGCGCCGCACGACGGTCGCTCTGCCGCCGGTCCTGGAGCGTGCCGGGATCAAGCTCGACCCGAACCGCCGCGAGGTCTTCCGGGGCGACCAGGAGGTCCAGCTCGCTCCCAAGGAGTTCGCGGTGCTGGAGGTCCTTATGCGCAGCGAGGGCGCCGTGGTCTCGGCCGAGCAGCTCCTGGAGAAGGCCTGGGACGAGAACACCGACCCGTTCACCAACGTCGTCCGGGTGACCGTCATGACCCTGCGGCGCAAGCTCGGAGAGCCGCCGGTGATCGTCACCGTGCCCGGCTCGGGCTACCGGATCTGACGCCGGTGCCCACCCTCCCGCCGCCGACGGCGGCGCCCCCGAAGCCCACCTGGGAGCCCAAACAGCAGGAGCCCCCGTACCCCTGGCTGCGCCCGACCATCCGGATACGGCTCACGCTGCTGTACGGCGGCATGTTCCTGATCGCCGGCATTCTGCTGCTGTCGATCATCTACATGCTGGCCGCGCAGGCCCTGCACGTGGGCAGCGAGCTGCCGTTCAAGATCGCCAACGGGTCGGTGACCAGCGATATCTGCAACCTTCCGGAGAAGGCGTCGGTCGAGACCTTCAACGCCGCCATGAACTCCTGCGTCAACCACCAGCGTCAGCAGGCGCTCGACACGCTCCTCAACCGGTCGCTGCTGGCCCTCGTCGGTCTGAGCGTCATCGCCTTCGCCTTCGGTTACGCGATGGCGGGACGGGTGCTCTCGCCGCTGGGCCGGATCACCCGCATCGCCCGCCGGGTCGCCGGAACGGATCTGTCCCGGCGGATCGAGCTGGACGGACCGGACGACGAGCTCAAGGAGCTCGCCGACACCTTCGACGACATGCTGGAGCGGCTGGAGCGGGCCTTCACCGCGCAGCAGCGGTTCGTCGGGAACGCGTCGCACGAGCTGCGCACCCCCCTGGCGATCAACCGCACGCTGCTGGAGGTCCACCTCTCCGATCCACAGGCGCCCCCCGAGCTCAAACAGCTCGGCAAGACGCTGCTGGCCACCAACGAACGCAGCGAGCAGCTGGTCGAGGGCCTGCTGCTGCTCGCCCGCAGCGACAATCAGATCGTCGAACGCAAACCCGTCGACCTCGCCGAGGTGGCCTCCCGCGCGCTCGACCAGACACGGGCCGAGGCCGAGGCCAAGGGCGTGGAGCTGCGCGGCGGGCTGACCCCGGCTGTGGTCCAGGGAAACGGCGTGCTCCTGGAGCGGATCGCGCTGAACCTCGTACAGAACGCGGTGCGGTACAACGTGCCGGACGACGGCTGGGTGGAGGTCACCACCGAGCTCCTGCCCGGCCAGGCCCTGCTCGTCGTCTCGAACACGGGACCGGTGGTGCCCGGCTACGAGATCGACAACCTCTTCGAGCCCTTCAGGCGGCTGCGTACGGAGCGGACGGGCAGCGACAAGGGGGTGGGGCTCGGCCTGTCGATCGCGCGGTCCGTCGCGCGCGCTCACGGAGGCCGTATCATCGCGGAGCCCCGCGAGGGCGGTGGTCTTGTGATGCGCGTCTCACTGCCTGTCTGACAGGCAGGACGAAGCGATTCGCACGCGGATTATTTTGTTCGCTTTGAGCGGAATTTTCAGGACCCGCTCCCGCAGGGCCCCTGTGTGATCGATCACAGGAGCGATTTTCTGCTCATCCACGCTCCGTGATCAGGGATCCCGCCGGAAAACCGCCAAAAATCGGGGTTTTCGTGGGTCAATATCACGGGAAGTACACGGGGTGGTGCCGGTAAAAGGCGCCGCCGGGACCGTGTACGGTCCCCATCGCCACCCAAGCCGATCACTCTCGAGCGGTCCTTTTGGGTGTCGATTGAGTAACAGACCTTGATGTGAGGCAAAATCTCCGCCTCGGGTCGGGCACAAGTCCGGCCTCTCACGCGTTACGTGCGCTGAGACACCGCAGACACCCAGAGGGGGAGAGCGACATGGCAACGGATTACGACACCCCACGCAAGACCGACGACGACGTCGATCAGGACAGCCTTGAAGAGCTCAAGGCTCGTCGGAGCGACAAGACGGCTTCGGCCGTCGACGTCGACGAGTTCGACGCGGCCGAAGGACTGGAGCTGCCCGGTGCAGACCTGTCCAACGAAGAGCTGGCCGTAAGGGTCCTGCCCAAGCAGGCCGACGAATTCACCTGCATGAGCTGCTTCCTCGTGCACCACCGCAGTCAGCTGGCCCGCGAGAAGAACGGCCAGCCGATCTGCCGCGACTGCGACTGAGGTCCGGTCGGCCGTGGCAGGGGACACACCGTTCCGGAAGCGGCGCCCCCGGCGCAAGAAGTCGCCGGAGGCGCATCAGGGCGGTACAGGCCCGGCAGAAGGCGTAGCAGCGCCTGCCGAGCGGTCCGCCCTGCCACTCTCGCCGGGCGGACAGGATGAGGAGCGGGGCCGGCCGGCCTCGCTCGAAGCAGCCGAAGCGGCTGCGGAAGTCGACACGGCCGACGGGGCCGAACAGGTCGACAGGACGGAGCCCGTGACCGGGGCAGGCCGTCTGAACTCAGTAAAACGGGGCGTACGCAAGGGCGGGGAGAGCGCCAGGGCAGCGATCGGTCATATCGCCGACCTGATCATCGATATCGCTCCCCGCGTCCCTGTGCGCGATCTCGCCACCTTGCGCAGACACTTCCCGGACCTCGGGCCCGAGGAGCTGGCCGACCGGCTCATCGCCGGGGCCGGCAAGGCCACCGCCACCGTCGGCGCCGGAATCGGCGCGGCGGCCATGATGCCCGTACCGCCCGCCATGCTCGCCGAGCTGGCCGCGGAGATCACCGGTGTGGCCGCGATCGAGATGAAGCTCGTCGCCGAACTGCACGAGGTGTACGGACTGCGCCCGCCGGGGGGCATCGCACAGCGCTCCACCGCCTACCTCACCTCCTGGACCGAGGAACGCGGCATCGACGTCGCGCATCCCACGACGGTCAACGCGGCACTCGGCGGCCAGATGAAGCGCGAGCTGCGCCAGCAGATCATGAAGCGCACCGTGCGCGACCTGCCGAATCTGATTCCGTTCATGGTCGGCGCCGCGGTCGGCGCGATGATGAACCGCCGCGACACCAGAAGACTTGCCGAACGGATCAGGAAGGATCTGCGGAAGCGGCAGATCCCCTGGGACCGGCTGCCGGAGCTGCCGCCCCTGGAGCGGCCGGAGCTCCCGTACGAACCGCTTTCCGAGGACCCGCAGGGCCGCACCGAGGACTGACCCCGCCCCGAACGGACCGGGCAGGGGGTTCACGCACCCCTGCGGGCCGACCGGGCGCGCCGCAGGCCTCCCGGGCCCCGATTGCCCCGGGCCGGATCTCAGGCCCTGACCGCCGCCTTCAGTGCATCCACCAGCGCCTGCGGCTCGCGTGTCGACAGATAGACGTACGGCGTCGGGTCCTGCGGATCCGTGACCTTCACCCGCACCGCCGTCGGGATATAGCTGCGCAGCAGCATGAACGCCCGGGTGTCCGCCTTGTACGAGCGCCAGGCGCGCGCCTCGTCGGCGTTGAGCGCCTCGGCCTCGCCGAGCGCCGAGACCGGGATCCGCGCGTCGCCCGCCACGAGGGCGCCGGCCACCACCCGGATCCGGGCGGAGCCGTAGGAGCTCACCACCACCGCGGCCACGGCCGTGCCGCCCACCAGGCCGGCGAGCAGCGGCAGGGTGCCCAGAGGCAGCAGCATCAGCGCGCACGCGACGCCGAAGAGGAAGGAGATCAGCCACCAGGAACGGGGCGCGGTGAGACGTTCGTCGAATGGCGGGGTGGAAGGCTGCATGCGGCCAAGCTTGGCACGGCGCGACCTGCGGGGACCCGCGCGGGTAAGGTCTGCGGCTGTGAGTGGAACATCTGCGGCTCTGAAGCCCCCGGCCGACGCGGTGAAACCGGTCCGGCATCCCGACGCGCCGGCCCCCGGCGAACTCCTCGGCGCGCACTACGAACACTGTTTCGGCTGCGGTGGGGGACAGCCGCACGGGCTGCACCTGCAGGCGCGGGCCGGCGAGGGTGTCGAGGTCACCGCCGAATTCACCGTGCAGGCCGCCCACCAGGGCGCTCCCGGCCTGGCGCACGGCGGGGTGCTGGCCACCGCGCTCGACGAGACGCTCGGCTCGCTGAACTGGCTGCTGCGGGTGATCGCGGTGACCGGGCGGCTGGAGACCGACTTCGTCCGCCCCGTCCCCGTCGACACGGTGCTGTTCCTCGACGCCGAGATCACCGCGGTCCACGGCCGGAAGATCTACTCCCGGGCGACCGGCCGGATCGGCGGACCCGACGGGCCCGTGGCGGTCCGCGCCGAGGCCCTCTTCATCGAGGTCAAGGTCGACCACTTCATCGACAACGGCCGTCAGGCCGAGATCCAGGCGGCGATGGCCGACCCGGACCAGGTCAAGCGCGCTCGCGCCTTCGAGGTGAACCCCTGATGCGCCACCCCGTGGACGTGCTGATCCGCCGGACCGACCCGGACGTGCCGATCCCGGCCTACGGGCACCCGGGCGACGCCGGTGCCGATCTGGTGACGACGGAGGCCGCCGAGCTCGCGCCCGGCGAGCGTGCGGTACTCCCCACCGGGGTTTCGATCGCACTGCCCGACGGGTACGCCGCGTTCGTGCACCCCCGATCCGGCATCGCCGCGCGCTGTGGAGTCGCCCTGGTGAATGCCCCGGGGACGGTCGATGCCGGGTACCGTGGAGAGATCAAGGTGATCGTCATCAATCTCGACCCGCGCGAGTCCGTGCGGTTCGAGCGGTTCGACCGGATTGCCCAACTGGTCGTGCAGCAGGTCGAGAAGGTGCGCTTCCACGAAGTGTCGGAGCTTCCCGGTTCGGCGCGGGCCGAAGGGGGCTTCGGGTCCACCGGCGGTCATGCCGCCGTTGATGTTGATGGCGTCCGGGGCGGGGTTCCCCAGGGCGGGAACAGCTACGCTTCGGTCGAATCCGACCGGGAAGGACAGTGACGTGTTCGGACGTCGCAAGAACAGTGGTTCCGCCGAGGACACGGCGGGCGAAGCGCGCGAGGCCGAGCAGGTCGTCGACGAGCTCGATGACGCCGATGCCGCCGAGGGCGGGTCGCGCCGGATGAACCTTCCGCCGGCGCCGCGGCCGGACGGCCCGTGGGACATCGAAGAGGTCTCCCAGCCCGGCGAGGGCCGGGTCGACCTGGGCGGCATCTTCGTGCCCGGTGTCGAGGGCATGGAGCTGCGTGTCGAGGTCGCCGGTGACGCGATCGTCGCCGCCACCGTCGTGCTGCGCGACAGCGCGATCCAGCTGCAGGCCTTCGCCGCCCCCAAGAAGGAGGGCATCTGGGGCGAGGTCCGCGACGAGATCGCCTCCGGCATCACCCAGCAGGGCGGGATCATCGACGAGGTCGAGGGTCCGCTGGGCTGGGAGCTGCGCGCGCAGGTCCCCGTCCAGCTTCCCGACGGGAAGAACGGCGTGCAGCTGGTCCGCTTCGTCGGCATCGACGGCCCGCGCTGGTTCCTGCGCGGTGTGATCTCCGGCCAGGGCGCCGTGCAGCCGGAGGCCGCCGGGCTGCTGGAGACGGTCTTCCGGGACACCGTGGTGGTCCGTGGCGACGGCCCGATGGCCCCGCGCGACCCGATCGTCCTCAAGCTCCCCGACGACGCCCAGATGGTGCCCGAGGGTGTTCAGCAGGAGGAGCAGGAGAGCTCGAAGTTCTCCGGTGGCATGGGCCAGCTCCAGCGCGGCCCCGAGATCACCGAGGTGCGCTGACCCCGCACCCGTAAGCACCGGCCGGTGGGCCGTATCCCTTCGCGAGGGGTACGGCCCACCGGCTTTTCCGTGTCCGGCGGCGCCGCGCCGGCCCGGGGGAGCGCGGGCAGCACGTATGGGGCGCGTATCGGGCACGTACAGGCGCCGTCAAGGGTCGGCCCTTCTCCGTATGGAAGCCATCAACGCAGGTCACAGCGGTGTCTGCGGCAGGTTTGCTCATGAGGTCAGAGAAATCCGCACCTCATCCAGGAGCACCCGATGGCCGACATGGCCTTCGTCGTCACCACGATCGCGGTCTTCGCGCTGGTGGCACTCATCGCCAAGGGGGTGACGAAGCTGTGACCGCGGAAAACGTGGTGGGCCTCGTCGTGGCCGCCGCCCTGCTGGGCTATCTCGTCCTCGCCCTTCTGTACCCGGAGAGGTTCTGAGCCCGATATGAGCCCCGTCCTCGCAGGAGTGCTCCAGGTGCTCGCGCTCGTCGTGGCGCTGAGCCTGGCGTACCGCCCGCTCGGCGACCACATGGCCCGTGTCTACACCTCGCCCCGGCATCTGCGGGCCGAGAAGTGGATCTACAAGGCCATCGGCGCCGACCCGAACACACAGATGCGCTGGCCCGCCTATCTGCGCGGCGTGCTGGCCTTCTCCGCCGTGAGCGTCCTCTTCCTGTATCTGCTGCAGCGGCTCCAGGGCTCGCTGCCCGGCTCGCTCGGCTTCACCTCGATCGATCCCGACCAGGCGTTCAACACGGCGGCCTCGTTCGTCGCCAACACCAACTGGCAGTCGTACTCCGGCGAACAGGCCATGGGCCATGTCGTGCAGACCGGCGGCCTCGCGGTGCAGAACTTCGTCTCGGCTGCCGTCGGCATCGCCGTCGCGGTGGCGCTGGTGCGGGGTCTCGCCGCCACCCGTACCGGTGAGCTCGGCAACTTCTGGTCCGACCTGGTGCGCGGCACCGTACGGATCCTGCTGCCGGTCTCGGTGATCGGCGCGCTCGTGCTGGTCGCCTGCGGGGCGATCCAGAACTTCTCCGGCATCCACTCCGTCGGGCAGTTCCTGGGCGGCCCGCAGCAGTGGAACGGCGGCGCGGTCGCGTCCCAGGAGGTCATCAAGGAGCTGGGTACCAACGGCGGCGGCTACTTCAACGCCAACTCGGCCCACCCCTTCGAGAATCCCAACGGACTCTCCAACCTCTTCGAGATCTTCCTGATCCTCGTCATCCCGTTCGCCCTGACCCGCACCTTCGGCCGCATGGTCGGCTCGCTCAGGCAGGGCTACGCGATCCTCGCCGCCATGGGCGTCATCTGGCTCGGCTTCACCGCCCTGATGATGTGGACCGAATTCGCCCACCACGGACCCGCGTTCGACATCGCCGGCGGGGCCATGGAAGGCAAGGAGAATCGTTTCGGGGTCGGCGGCTCGTCCCTCTTCGCGGTGGCCACGACGCTCACCTCGACCGGTGCCGTGAACTCCTTCCACTCCTCGTTCACCGGCTTCGGCGGCGGCCTCACGATGCTCGGCATGCAGCTCGGCGAGATCGCGCCGGGCGGTACCGGATCCGGGCTCTACGGGATGCTGGTCATGGCGGTCATCGCGGTGTTCATCGCCGGTCTGATGGTCGGCCGTACGCCGGAGTACCTCGGCAAGAAGATCGGCACCCGGGAGATCAAGCTCGCGGCCTGCTACATCCTGATCACCCCGGCGCTGGTGCTCTGCTTCACCGCCGTCGCGCTGGCCCTGCCGACCCCGGGCAACTCGATGACCAACTCCGGGGCGCACGGCTTCTCCGAGATCCTCTACGCCTACACCTCCGGTGCCAACAACAACGGTTCGGCCTTCGCCGGACTGGCGGCGGACACCCAGTGGTTCAACACCACGATCGGACTGGCCATGCTGCTGGGCCGGTTCCTGCCCATGGTGTTCGTCCTCGCCCTGGCCGGCTCGTTCGCCGGGCAGCGGCCCGTACCGGCGACCCTCGGCACGCTCGGCACGCACAGACCGCTCTTCAGCGGACTGCTGGTCGCCACCGTCATGATCGTCGCCGGTCTGACCTACTTCCCGGCCCTGGCTCTGGGGCCCCTGGCCGAGGGGCTGGCGTCATGACCATCCGCACGAAGCAAGAGGACGCGATGTCCACCGTCACACCGGTCCGTGCACCGCACCGCGACAACCCGGCAGGGCGCGTCGGCGCCGGACTGTTCGACCCCGGGATGCTGATCGCCTCGTTCCCCGACGCGATACGCAAACTCGACCCACGGGTGATGATCAAGTCGCCGGTGATGTTCGTGGTGCTGACCGGATCAGTGCTCACCACTGTGCTGGCGGCCCTGGACCCGGCCGACTGGTTCGGCTGGGCGATCACGGCCTGGCTCTGGCTGACCACGGTCTTCGCCAATCTGGCGGAGGCGGTCGCCGAGGGCCGGGGCAAGGCCCAGGCCGACACCCTGCGCCGGGCCAGGACGGACACCGTCGCCCGCCGGCTGACCGGCAGCGACGAGGAGCGGATCCCCGGCACCGAACTGTGCGTCGGCGATCTGGTGGTCTGCGGGGCCGGTGACATCATCCCGGGCGACGGGGACGTCGTCGACGGCGTGGCGAGCGTCGACGAGTCCGCGATCACGGGTGAGTCGGCCCCGGTCATCCGGGAGTCCGGCGGAGACCGCAGCGCTGTCACCGGTGGGACCAAGGTGCTCTCCGACCGTATCGTCATCAAGATCACCACCAGGCAGGGCGAGACCTTCATCGACCGGATGATCGCCCTCGTCGAGGGCGCGGCCCGGCAGCGGACACCCAACGAGATCGCGCTGAACATCCTGCTCGCCTCGCTGACCATCGTCTTCCTGCTGGCCGTCGTCACCCTCCAGCCGTTCGCCGTCTACGCGGGCAGTGAGCAGTCCATGATCGTGCTGGCCGCGCTGCTGGTCTGTCTGATCCCGACCACCATCGGCGCGCTGCTCTCCGCGATCGGGATCGCCGGCATGGACCGGCTGGTGCAGCGCAACGTGCTCGCCATGTCCGGGCGCGCAGTCGAGGCGGCGGGCGATGTGTCGACCCTGCTGCTCGACAAGACCGGCACCATCACCCTCGGCAACCGGCAGGCCGCCGCGCTCCTCCCGGTCGCGGGTGTCACGGAGGCGGAGCTGGCGGACGCCGCCCAGCTCTCCTCGCTGGCCGACGAGACGCCCGAGGGCCGCTCCGTCGTCGTCCTGGCGAAGGAGGCGTACGGGCTCCGGGAGCGCCACCAGGGCGAGCTGGCCACCGCCGAGTGGGTGGGCTTCACCGCACAGACCCGGATGTCCGGGGTGGACGTCGAGGGGCGCCGGATCCGCAAGGGCGCCACCGGCTCGGTCGTCGCCTGGGTCCGGGAGCGCGGCGGCACGGTCCACCCGGACGTGGCCACGCTCACCGACCGGATCTCCCGCGAGGGCGGCACGCCGCTGCCGGTCGCGGTCGACGACGGGGACGGCGCCCGGATCCTCGGTGTCATCCACCTCAAGGACGTCGTCAAGGAGGGCATGCGCGAGCGGTTCGGTGAACTGCGCCGGATGGGCATCCGTACGGTCATGATCACCGGCGACAACCCTCTGACGGCCAAGGCCATCGCCGAGGAGGCGGGCGTCGACGACTTCCTCGCCGAGGCCACGCCCGAGGACAAGATGGCCCTCATCAAGCGGGAGCAGGCCGGCGGCAAGCTCGTCGCGATGACGGGCGACGGGACGAACGACGCCCCCGCGCTCGCCCAGGCCGACGTCGGCGTGGCCATGAACACCGGAACCTCGGCCGCCAAGGAGGCCGGGAACATGGTGGACCTGGACTCGGACCCGACCAAACTGATCGAGATCGTCGAGATCGGCAAACAGCTCCTGATCACCCGAGGCGCACTGACGACGTTCTCCATCGCCAACGACGTCGCGAAGTACTTCGCGATCATCCCGGCGATGTTCGCCGTGGTCTATCCGGGCCTGGACAGGCTCAACGTCATGGACCTGTCCTCACCCCGGTCCGCGATCCTGTCCGCCGTGATCTTCAACGCGCTGATCATCGTCGCGCTGGTGCCGCTGGCCCTCAAGGGCGTGCGCTACCGGCCCGCGGGCGCCGACTCGATGCTCCGGCGCAACCTCGGGATCTACGGCCTCGGCGGTCTGATCGCCCCGTTCATCGGCATCAAGATCATCGATCTGATCATCTCCCTCATCCCAGGAATCGGCTGACCTGCCATGAACAACTCCGTAGGAAACTCCGTACGGCAGCTCGGGGCCGGGTTGCGTGCCCTGCTCGTCCTCACCGTGGTCTGCGGCGTCATCTACCCGCTCGTCGTCACCGGCATCGCCCAGGGCCTGATGCCGGGCCGCGCCAACGGCTCCGAGATCACGGCGAACGGCAAGACCGTCGGCTCGGACCTCATCGGCCAGCGCTACGACCTGCCGCTGAAGAAGGGCCAGGAGACCCCCGACCCCGACCTCAGGTGGTTCCAGCCACGCCCGTCCAACGGCCTCGGCACCAACAGCGTCAACACCCGGTACTCGCTGATCGTCTCCGGCGCCACCAACCGCTCCGGCGACAACAAGGAGCTGATCGACTGGGTCACCGCCGCCAAGGCCGCCGTGGTCGAGGACAACTCCGTCCCCGGCCACCCCGTCCGTCCCGCACAGGTGCCGGCCGACGCCGTCACCTCCTCCGGCTCCGGCCTCGACCCGGACATCTCCCCGGCGTACGCACAGCTCCAGGTGCGCCGCGTCGCCGAGCGCAACCACCTGGGCGCGGGGCAGGTGGCGAAGCTGGTGGAGCGGCACACCGACGGCCGGATCCTCGGCTTCGCGGGTGAGCCGCGGGTCAACGTCCTCCAGCTCAACATCGCCCTGCGACAGCTGGTGAGCGACACCGCGGGACGCTGACCGCACCCGCTGCCCGGGACCGGCCGCCACGGCCGGCCCGGGCATTGCCCGTCCCCGTACGGCATGCACATACTGGCGGCCGACGAACGAGGACGTACGGGGAGCGATATGACCGAGAGCACCGCCGCCACGGGTACGGGCGGGGAGAGCGGTACGACCGCCGTCGCCGAGAGTCCCATGGTCCGGATCGAGGACCTGCACCGCTCCTACGGCTCCGGCGCGGCGGCCGTGCACGCCCTGCGCGGGGTCTCCTTCGACGTGCCGCGCGGTGAGCTCGTCGCGCTCAAGGGGCGCTCCGGCTCCGGGAAGACCACCCTGCTGAACCTCGTCGGCGGGCTGGACAGCCCCGGCAGCGGCCGGATCACCGTGGACGGCACCGACCTCTCCACGCTCGGCGAGAACGGGCTGCTGGAGCTGCGCCGGGACCGGATCGGCTTCATCTTCCAGTCGTTCGGCCTGATCCCCATCCTGACCGCGGCGGAGAACGTCGGCGTACCCATGCGGCTGCGCAAGGCCGACCCGCGCGAGCGCGAGGAGCGGGTGTCGCTGCTGCTGTCCCTGGTCGGCCTCGCCGACCACGCCGCCCAGCGCCCCGGTGAGCTCTCCGGCGGCCAGCAGCAGCGGGTGGCGATAGCCCGCGCGCTCGCCAACCGGCCCGCGCTGCTGATCGCCGACGAGCCGACCGGACAGCTCGACGCGGAGACCGGCCTCGCGGTGATGGAGCTGCTGCGCGCGGTCGTGCACAGCGAGGGCGTCACCGCGCTCGTCGCCACCCACGACGCCCAGCTGCTCGGCCTCGCCGACCGGGTCCTGGAACTCGGCGACGGGCACATCGTCGAGCACGAGCAGACGCCGCAGACCGCCGGATGACGGTCCGGCCGAGGCATCAGAATTACGTCAATACGGTCCGCTCACATACCCCCCGCCCGATATGCCGGAAATCCTCGGGGTAGCTTCGGGAGTGGCTGCCGCATCGGCGGCAGCCGGTTTCGGGAAGACAATGGGGCCATGGCGCGCGGCAAACTTCGGATCTACCTCGGTGCGGCACCCGGCGTCGGCAAGACGTACGCCATGCTCTCCGAGGCGCACCGCCGTGTGGAGCGGGGGACCGACTGCGTCGTCGGCTTCGTCGAGCACCACGAGCGCCCGCGCACCGAAGTCATGCTGCACGGCCTCGAACAGATCCGGCGCCGCGAGATCGAGTACCGCTCCGCCCTGTTCACCGAAATGGACGTCGACGCCGTCCTGGAACGCGCACCGGCCGTCGCCCTGGTCGACGAACTGGCGCACACCAACGTCCCGGGCTCCCGCAACGACAAGCGCTGGCAGGACGTCGAGGAACTCCTCCAGGCCGGCATCGACGTGGTCTCCACCGTCAACATCCAGCATCTGGAGTCCCTCGGCGACGTCGTCGAGTCCATAACCGGCGTACGCCAGCGTGAGACGGTGCCCGACGAGGTGGTCCGCCGCGCCGACCAGCTCGAACTTGTCGACATGTCGCCCCAGGCGCTGCGCCGGCGGATGGCCCACGGAAACATCTACAAGCCCGACCGGATCGACGCCTCGCTCTCCAACTACTTCCGCCCCGGCAACCTCACCGCCCTGCGCGAGCTGGCCCTCCTCTGGGTCGCCGACCGGGTCGACGAATACCTCCAGCAGTACCGCGGCGAGCACAACATCCGCACCACCTGGCAGGCCCGCGAACGCATCGTCGTCGGACTCACAGGAGGCCCCGAGGGCCGCACCCTCATCCGCCGCGCCTCCCGGATGGCGGCCAAGGGCTCCGGCAGCGAGATCCTCGCCGTCTACATCGCCCGCAGCGACGGACTCACCTCGGCCTCGCCCAAGGAGCTGACCGTCCAGCGCACCCTGGTCGAGGACCTCGGCGGCACCTTCCACCACGTCATCGGCGACGACATACCCTCCGCGCTCCTCGAATTCGCCCGGGGCGTCAACGCCACCCAGATCGTCCTGGGCTCCAGCCGCCGCAAGGCCTGGCAGTACATCTACGGCCCCGGCGTGGGCGCCACCGTCGCCCGCGAGTCCGGCACCGACCTCGACGTCCACATCGTCACCCACGACGAGGTCGCCAAGGGCCGCGGCCTGCCCATCGCCCGCGGCGCACGGCTCGGCCGGGCCCGCATCATCTGGGGCTGGATCGTCGGCGTGGGCGGCCCGGTCCTCCTCTCGCTGCTGCTCAAGGGCCTGGAGAACGGTCCGGGGCTCGCCAACGACGTCCTGCTCTTCCTCTTCATGACCGTGGCGGCCGCCCTGCTCGGCGGACTGCTGCCCGCCCTCGCCTCGGCTGCCGTGGGCTCGATGCTGCTGAACTACTGGTTCACCCCGCCCACCCACACCCTGACCGTCCAGGACCCCGAGAACTTCGTCGCCATCGTGATCTTCTTCGCGGTGGCGGTCGCCGTGGCCTCCGTCGTCGACCTGGCGGCCCGCCGCACCCATCAGGCCGCCAGACTGCGCGCCGAGTCCGAGATCCTGTCCTTCCTGGCCGGCAGCGTGCTGCGCGGCGAGACCACCCTGGCCGCACTCCTGGACCGGGTCCGCGAGACCTTCGGCATGGAGTCCGTGGCGCTGCTGGAACGGCAGAGCGACGTCGACCCGTGGACGTGCGCCGGGAGCGTCGGCCCCGCGCCCGTCACCCGGCCCGACGACGCCGATGTGGACATGCCCGTCGGCGACCACATGGCACTCGCGCTCTCCGGCCGGGTGCTGCCCGCCGAGGACCGCCGGGTGCTCGGGGCCTTCGCCGCCCAGGCCGCCGTCGTCCTGGACCGCCAGCGCCTCGTCGACGAGGCCGAGGAGGCCCGCAGGCTCGCCGAGGGCAACCGGATCAGGACCGCGCTGCTGGCCGCCGTCAGCCACGACCTGCGGACCCCGCTCGCCGCCATCAAGGCCGCGGTCAGCTCCCTGCGCTCCGACGACGTCGCCTGGTCCGACGACGACGAGGCCGAGCTCCTGGAGGGCATCGAGAACGGCGCGGACCGCCTCGACCACCTGGTGGGCAACCTCCTGGACATGTCCAGGCTGCAGACCGGCACCGTCACCCCCCTGATCCGCGAGATCGACCTCGACGAGGTCGTGCCCATGGCCCTGGGCGGGGTGCCGGAGGACAGCGTCGACCTGGACATCCCCGAGACACTGCCGATGGTCGCCGTCGACCCCGGGCTGCTGGAGCGGGCCGTCGCCAACATCGTCGAGAACGCGGTCAAGTACAGCCCCGCGGGCGACCGCGTCGCGGTGGCCGCCAGCGCGCTGGGCGCCCGGGTCGAGCTGCGGGTGGCCGACCGGGGCCGCGGCGTCCCCGACGACGGCAAGGAGCGCATCTTCGAACCCTTCCAGCGCTACGGCGACGCCCCGCGCGGCGCCGGGGTCGGACTGGGCCTCGCGGTGGCGCGGGGCTTCGTGGAGTCCATGGGCGGCACGCTGGACGCCGAGGACACCCCCGGCGGCGGCCTCACCATGGTCCTGACCCTCCGGGCGGCCTCGGGACACGTCCCGGCCTGCCCCGACCTGCCCGCGCGGGTCACCTCATGATCCGCGGAGAGCTCCGCGAATCCGATGTACAGCAGAAAGGCAGGACCGCGATGACCCGGGTGCTTGTGGTCGACGACGAGCCGCAGATCGTACGCGCCCTCGTGATCAACCTGAAGGCGCGCAAGTACGAGGTGGACGCCGCGCCCGACGGGGCGACCGCCCTCCAGCTCGCCGCGGCCCGCCACCCCGACGTCGTCGTCCTGGACCTCGGGCTGCCCGACATGGACGGCGTCGAGGTGATCAGGGGGCTGCGCGGCTGGACCCGGGTGCCGATCCTGGTGCTCTCGGCCCGCCACACCTCCGACGAGAAGGTCGAGGCACTGGACGCCGGGGCCGACGACTACGTCACCAAACCGTTCGGCATGGACGAGCTGCTGGCCCGGCTGCGTGCCTCGGTCCGGCGGGCCGAGCCCATCGGCCAGGAGGGCGGCGACCAGGCCGTGATCGTCGAGACCACGGGCTTCACCGTCGACCTGGCCGCCAAGAAGGTCCACCGCGAGGGACGGGACGTACGGCTCACCCCCACCGAATGGCACCTGCTGGAGGTCCTGGTCCGCAACAGCGGCCGGCTGGTCAGCCAGAAGCAGCTCCTCCAGGAGGTCTGGGGACCGTCGTACGGCACCGAGACCAACTACCTGCGGGTGTACATGGCCCAGCTGCGGCGCAAGCTGGAGACCGACCCCTCGCATCCCCGGCACTTCGTCACCGAACCGGGGATGGGCTACCGGTTCGAGCGGGGCTGAGCCACGGTCCGGGGTCGCCCCGAGGGGCGCCGCCGGGCCGCTTTCCATAACTCGTTCGAGTGAGACGGCGGCCACCCGCCAGGACCCCCGGAGACCGGTACCCTTCGGGTATGAGTGCTGTTCCTCGATTCGAGAAGGCCGGGAAGGCCGAGCGGCCGTCCGGGCGCTTCCGGCGGATGCTCGACCGCCTTTCCAGCTCCCAGGAGGACCTGGAGTGCGAGGAGCTGGCCGAGGACTCGCAGGCATCGGGGTGCACCCGGATCTCCGAGTGCACCGACCGCCAGATCGTGAAGGTCACTGGTACCTTGCGGACGGTCACCCTGCGACCGCGCGCCGGAGTGCCCGCCCTGGAGGCGGAGCTCTTCGACGGCACCGCTCCGCTGGACGTGGTCTGGCTCGGCCGCCGCTCCATCATGGGCATAGAGCCGGGCCGCAAGCTCATCGCCTCCGGCCGGATCTCCATGAGCCACGGGCGCCGGGTGCTGTTCAACCCCAAATACGAACTCCGACCGCTCGGCAAGGAGTAGCCGGTGACGTCTCTTGACAAGCCGACGTCCGACACGGACCCCACCACCCGCACCGACCAGCAGGAGGCCGACGCGAAGGCGGTCACCGAGGCCGCGCTCTTCGAGGCCTTCGGCGGCGTCCGGGGGATGGTGGAGACAGTCATGCCCGGACTGCTCTTCGTCACCATCTTCACCATCGACAAGAACCTCACGTACTCGGCCGTCGCGGCCGTGGCGGTGTCGCTGGTGCTCGTGGCCGTACGGCTCATCCGCAGGGACACCGTCAAGCACGCCTTCAGCGGCGTCTTCGGCGTGGCGTTCGGTGTCGTCTTCGCGAAGATGACCGGCAACGCCAAGGACTTCTACCTGCCGGGCATGATCTACACGCTCGGACTGGCCCTCGCCTATCTGGTGACCACGGTGGCGGGACTGCCGCTGATCGGTCTGATCCTCGGCCCGGTCTTCAAGGAGAACCTCTCCTGGCGCACCAGGAACCCGGGCCGCAAGAAGGCCTACGCCAAGTCCAGCTACGCCTGGGGACTGATCCTGCTCGCCAAGTGCGCGATCCTCTTCCCGCTGTACTGGTGGGGCGACACCACCCAGTTCGGCTGGGTCCTGGTGGCACTGAAGATCCCGCCGTTCCTGCTGGCCGTCTACCTCACCTGGGTCTTCCTCGCCAAGGCACCGCCGCCCATCGACGTGTTCGCCGAGATGGAGGCCGAGGAACAGGCCGAGAAGGACCGCAAGGCCGAGCAGGCCCGTGCGGCGGCCGCCGCCGAAGCGGCCCGCAGCCAGGAGTTCTGAGCCACCCTGCCGCACGCGAACACGTAAGGGGCCCGGGGGCGCCCGCGGGGGTTACGGGGGCGGCCCCGGGGTGGGGGAGCGGGGCCGTTGCCCCGGCGGCCGGGCCGGCGGGGGGCGCGGTTGGGCGGGCGCGCGGGGGGCCCCACGCAAACCAAG
>NZ_JBHVWF010000123.1:0-24566 GCF_042882365.1 Streptomyces sp. NPDC058221
GTACCCACCCACTTCACGACCCCTGCCTCGGGGCCGGTGCACCCGGACCGGCCCCGAGGCCGTTTTCCGTGTCACCCGTTCTGTCCGGTTCGTTCTGTCCGGTCCGGAAGGTGCGCACGTGCTGGGTGGTGAGGTGCCGGACCACGGCGGTGGAGTTATCGTCACGAGGTGGACGAGGAGACGCAGCGCCCCGAAGCGGCGGACACCGAGGGCGTCGTGTGCGCCCTGTGCGGTACCGGCGCCGAGGGCGGCATCGCACCGCCGACCTGGATCTGTTCCGTGGAGAACGGCAGCCGTCGCTACTTCTGTGACGGCTGCGCCCGGACCCATATCAGGGCCATCGAAGGTCGGCTCGACTCCGCGTGGTGGTGACGGGCCGTGTCATCACCAGGCGCCCCAGCTGCGTTGCCGTCACGTGCCGGCAGGCCACCCCGCCCGGGCCCGGTTACTTGACCTCGGCGCCGGCCGCAGCGCCCTCCTCCATGGGCTCGCCCGCCGCATCGAACTCGCCCGAGGCCTCCGGCCCTTCGCTCTCCTCGCACTCGGCCGCAGTCTCCCCGGCTGATTCCGTCTCGGCCGGCTCCGCCTCGTCCCCATCCTCCCCGTCCCGTTCCGCCTCGTCCTGAGGCAGGAACCCCGGCAGCCAGGACTCGAGTTCCTCACGCAGCCGGACCGTCGCGCCGAGCTGGCACAGCACCCCTATCGTGCTCAGCGTCACCCGGTGTATCAGCAGATAGGAGGGCGGCAGATTCAGCTGCTTTCCCAGCTGATGGGCGGGGGAGCGCGGATCCGCTATCCGGGCGGCCTGGTTGCGCATCCAGCTCCGGCTGAACGCGAACTCCTCCACCTGGGCCGGCTCGATGATCGGCAGGAGGTAGTCGAGCACCTCGTCCGGGTCGAGGTCGATCGACTCCTTGACGAACCCCTCCTCGCGCAGCAGCTCGTAGACCCCGTCCGCGTCACCCTGGAGCGTCAGCCGCAACGAGTCCCCGATGGTTCCCGGCAGCCCACCGGGCAGCCGGTCCACCGTCCCGAAGTCGAGGACACCGAGCCGCCATTGAGCCGCCTCGGTATCCGCGGTGCCGTCCGTGTCCGCGGTGCCGTCAGCGCTCGCAGTGCCGCCCGCGTCCGCGAAGCCGTCCGTCGGGCCGTCCGGGTCCGGGGGCAGCAGCCGGAAATTGCCCGGGTGCGGGTCGGCGTGCAGCAGCCCGGTGCGCGCGGGGCCGGAGAAGAGGAACCGGGCGAGCAGCTGTCCCGCCCGGTCCCTCTGCTCCGCGGTTCCGCCGGCGATCACATCGGCCAGCGGCACCCCGTCGATCCACTCCGTGACCAGCACCTGATCGGACTGGTGGACCACGCCGGGGACCACCACATCGGGATCGTCCGCGAACTCCTCGGCGTGCTCCCGCTGCGACTGCGCCTCCTGCTCGTAGTCCAGCTCCTCCGAGACCCGGTCGCGCAGCTCGGTGATCAGCGGCTTGATGTCCATGCCGGGGATCAGTGGACCGAGCAGCCGGGCGAACCGGCTGAGCTGGGTCAGGTCCGAGAGCAGCGCCTCTCCGGCACCCGGGTACTGCACCTTCACCGCGACATCCCGGCCGTCGTGCCACACCGCCCGGTGCACCTGCCCGATCGAGGCCGCGGCGGACGGTTTGTCCTCGAACGTCAGGAACAGCTCCCGCCAGTCCTCCCCGAGCCGCTCGGCCAGCACCGCGTGGACCGTGCCGGACGGCATCGGAGGGGCGGCCTCCTGGAGTTTGGTCAGCGCCGCGCGGTAGGGACCGGCGACCTCCTCGGGCAGCGCGGACTCGAAGACGGACAAGGCCTGGCCGAGCTTCATCGCTCCGCCCTTCAACTCGCCCAGGACCTTGAAGAGCTGGTCGGCGGTGCGCTGCTGTACCTCGCGGGCCACCAGCTCCGCGGACTTCCCGCCGATGCGCTTGCCCAGCCCCCACGTGGCGCGGCCGGCGAACCCCAACGGCAGCGCGGCCAGCTTGGCGGTTCGGGTGACCGCCTTCCGGGGAAGATCAGACATATTGCCCCTCCAATTCCCAGACTGCCGCGCTGCGTGCGGCGGCTACCCGGCCATTGTGTCGTGCGCCGTGCCGGCCCCGGAGGTGCGCACCCCTTCAGTGTGCCCACCCGCTCCACAGGAACAGTCGAGGTGCGCCCTGATCTGCTCCGACCGCCAGTCCAACAGCGGCAGCGCGGCTTCCCACCGGGCCCCTGTGCAGGCAGGGAGCTCCCCGTCGAGAAAGGCCAGTGCATGGGCGGCCGTCAGCCCCGCCACCGCGGTCGCCAGACCGAGATCGCAGGCCTGCACTGCGTTGCGCCGCCCGGACTGCCACTGTGCCAGCATCCGCGGCCACTGCGGGTCCCGGTCCCGCCGGTCCAGATCCAGGCACCCCGCGCATGCCGTGCCCCCGGGCAGCACCAGGGGTCCGACGAAGCCGGTGGCCTCCATCACTCCGGCGTAGAGATGGGGAGTACCCGACGCGATCCACGGCTCGGAGGTGCGCGGATCGGGGATGTACGCGGTGAGGCTGTCGCGAGGGGCGAACACGATCAGTGACAGACCCGGCTCACCGCTCGCGGGCCCGTCCGATGACGGAGCTGCCCGTGGCGCCGGGCCGGGGGCGGAGCGGCGGACCAGCTGCCGGGCCGCGCTGTCCCGGCGCTCGCCGTCGGCCGAGGGCGGCAGACCCGCGGGTGACACGTCGCACGGCTCGGCGCATCCGCCGTCCAGGACCTCGACCCGGCCCACTCCGGACCCGGACAGCACCGCGGCGACGGCCGCGCCGACCCGGCCGGCTCCCCGGACCTGGACACGCATGGAGCGGCGGGCAGCCAGTCGGCGCATCCCTCCGCCGGGCTCGGGATGCACGACGGAGAGTGACGCCAGGTCCGGCCGGTGACGCTCCAGGACGTCCACCCGGCTCCGCAGCGCATCGGCCGCCGGCCCGCCGGCCCGTACGTCGTCTACGAGCCCCGCGTCTAGCAATCGCACGACGAGTGTGTCCACTTGCCGGTCGGTGAGGTCCAGCGCCCTGGCCTCCTCGCGCAACAGCGGCATCCCGCGTGTTCCGTCGAGCAGCTCCAGGAAACAGCCCGTCGCGATATCCATCGGGCCGACCTTGACCGCATGTGCGGGCGTCACGCCGAATTGGACGGTGCCCCGGCCGCGCCATGCGCGGCGCAGTGCGGGCTTCAACATCGGATGCACGGCTTCCCCCGGTCTGTGTGGCTGCGTGAGATCCATTGCCAGAATGCGACGGGCGGCGGAAGCAGGTGAAAAGTTATCCACAGGCAGGGGGTATTAGTCGTTCAAATGGTGCAAGCCGTGGGGTGGATCATGTGTGAACCGTCCGGGAGACGGGACTTCCCCCACTGACACCGGGTAACGTCGAGGCGTGCCCGCCGACCCGTCACCCGGCTTCGCCGGCGAGACCCCCGCGCGCAGCGCCGGAATCCACCAGCGCAGTGCGGCAGACCAACCGTCCCGCAGCTCGGCGACGAGCGCGGTCGAGGTCCGCAGGAGCACCCGCCGCAGCAGAACGGTTTCCGCGTACCGGGAGGGCGACCGCACGATCGTGCTGATTCCCGCCCGGATGTCCGAGGCCGAGGAGCAGCGCTGGGTGAGCGTGATGCTCGACAAGCTGGCCGCCCAGGAGAGCCGACGCATCCTCGGTGACAGCGAGCTCGCCGAGCGGGCGGAGCGACTCTCCGCGCAGTATTTCGAGGGCCGGGCCAGACCCGTCTCGGTGCGCTGGGTGACCAATCAGAACACCCGCTGGGGTTCCTGCACCCCGGCCGAGGGCAGTATTCGCCTCTCGCACCGGCTGCAGGGCATGCCGGAGTACGTCGTCGACTATGTGCTCGTGCACGAGCTGGCCCATCTCCTGGTGCCCGGACACGGTCCGCGGTTCTGGCGGCTGCTCGACGCCTACCCCCGTACCGAGCGGGCCCGCGGCTATCTCGAAGGGGTGGTGGCGGCCGACCGGCTGCCTCACCTGCCCGCCGCGCGCGGCGAGTGACTTCGGCGATTCTGTACCGGGTCTGTACCGGCTTGGCCCACGGCCGGAGTTTGCGGTTAGCCTGACGCGACGCATTTACCTTCCGGATGGGGGACGGTCGTTACGCATGGCCAGGGAATTCCAACGCGGCCACAAGGCCAAGATCAGCGATCTCACACCGGGGACGGACCTGTACGTAGGTGTGCAGATCGCCGGCCCGGGACTGACCTTTGACATCAGCTGCTTCGGCCTCGATGCCAATGAGCAGCTCTCCGACGACCGGTATTTCATCTTCTTCAATCAGCCGAAATCGCCCGAGGAGTCCATTCAGCTCCTCGGCGCCCAGGCGGGTGACACCGAGTCGTTCCGCGTGACTCTGGACCGCATTCCGGCGAACATCCACAAGCTGTCGTTCACCGCGACGCTGGACGGCGCCGGCCAGATGGCACAGGTCGGTCCCGGGTACATCCGGATCGTCGCGGGCGGTGAGGAAGTCGTCAGGTACGCCTTCACCGGCTCGGAGTTCACCACCGAACGCGCGGTGATGCTGGGTGACTTCTATCTGAAGGACGTCTGGCGGTTCGCCGCGGTCGGACAGGGCTTCGACGGCGGTCTCGACGCGCTGCTGAAGAACTTCGGGGGCGAGGTCGCGGAAGAGGCCCCTGCCGCTCCGCAGCCGCAGTCCGCCGCTCCGTCGTTCGCCCCGCCCGCCCAGGCGGCAGCACCCCCACCGTCGTTCGGCGCACCGGCCGCCCCGCAGCCCGCACCGGCCTTCGGCGGACCGGCGGCGCCCGCACCGGCACCGGCTCCCACCCCGCAACAGCAGATGCACGCCGCGCCCACCATCGCGGCGCCGTTGGCCCCGCAGGGCGGCACCGTGCCGCCGCCCGCACCCGCGCCCGCTCCGTACGGACAGCCGGGGCAGCCGCCCCAGCAGCCGCAGTTCGGACAGGTCCCGGGACAGGCGCCGCCGCCGTACGGGCAGCAGGCTCCGGCCCCGTACGGTCAGCAGGCTCCGGCCCCGTACGGGCAGCAGCCTCCCGGCAGCATGCCTCCGGGCGCGCCCCAGGGCGTTCCGCAAGGCGTGCCGCAGGCCGGGGCAGGGCTCGTGGCCGCGCTCCAGCTGTACAAGGAGACGGCGACCGGCCAGCGCTGGACCCCGCAGAACCAACAGCTCATGCGCGTCGACCTCACCAACGGCGGTGGGGGAGTGCTGGCCAGGCAGGGCAGCATGGTGATGTACCAGGGCAAGGTCGACTTCGGCTACAAGGGCGCGGGCTTCGCGGGCCGGATCGTCGGCAACGCCACCGGCCAGGAGATGCAGCTGATGCGCTGTACCGGCCGGGGGCAGGTCTTCCTCGCCGAGGAAGGCGCGCATCTGCATGCCGTCGAGCTCCAGGGCGACGGCATCTGCGTCTCCGCGGAGAACGTCCTCGCCTTCGACGAGTCGCTCCAGTACGAGGTCCGCAGGATCGAGGGCCACGGCATCCCCGGCGGCGCCCTGTTCACCATGCAGTTCCAGGGCACCGGCACCGTCGTCGTCAAGACCCACGGTGTGCCGGTCGTCCTGCCGGTCACCCCGACCACCTTCGCCGACTGCAACGCCGTCGTGGCGTGGTCGTCGGCGTCCCAGGTGATCGTCTCCAGCCAGGTCCGGCTGCGCCGCAACGCCTATCCCGGACACAGCGGGGAGACCGTGAACCTCCAGTTCCGGGGCGCACCCGGCAACTTCATCGTCGTCCAGCCCTACGAGGTCTGAGGGAGCCCGTCATGAATCAGCAACTCGCGGGCTACGCCCCGACCCCCGTCACGGCCCGGATGGAGAACCACGGCCATTCGATGCTGAAGGTGGCCATGGCCACCGGCCAGGATCTGTACGCGCGCACCGGTTCGATGGTGGCGTACGAGGGCTTCATCCAGTACGAACCCAACCCGCCCGCCGTCCGGCAGATCGCCTCGCAGTGGATCACCGGTGAGGGCACGCCCCTGATGAAGTGCACCGGTGACGGACTGCTCTACCTCGCCGACTACGGCGCGCACGTGGTCGTCATCAACCTGAACAACGACTCCCTCTCGGTCAACGGCACCAACGTCCTCGCCTTCGACGGACATCTCACCTGGGGCGTCGAACGGGTCAAGGGGCTGGCCAAGTTCGCCGGCCAGGGCCTGTGGAACGTGTGCATCTCCGGCACCGGCTGGGTCGCCATCACCTCACGCGGCACGCCGATCGTCGTCGACTGCGGGCGCGGCGAGGATGAGACCTATGTCGACCCGGACGCCCTGGTGGCGTGGTCCCCGAACCTCAAGGTGAAGGGCAAGCGCAGCTTCAAGGCCGCCTCGCTCATCGGGCGGGGCAGCGGCGAGGCGTTCCAGATGGCGTTCTCCGGCGAGGGGATCGTCGTCGTCCAGCCGAGCGAGGACAGTACCGACCGCCTGCGGGTCCGGAACTGACGGGGAGGGAGACACCATGCAGAGTCCGCTTTTCAGCTACACCGAACAGCAGTCCCAGGACCGGTACACGGTTCAGAACCCGCAGCTCCTGCGGGTCTCGCTGACCGGCCACGACGACGTCCTCGCCCGCAAGGGGGCCATGGTCGCGTACCAGGGGCTGATGGAGTTCGACGGCGAGTACCAGTCCCACGGACAGCGCCGGGCCCGCGCGAGCACCGGTGAGGGCCTCGACCTGATGCGCTGCTCCGGGCAGGGCACCGTCTACTTCGCCAACCTGGCGCAGTACGTCCACGTGGTGGATGTCGACCGCGACGGCATGACGGTGGACAGCGCCTATGTCCTGGCGCTCGACTCGTCGCTGCACACCGAGGTCATCGCGGTGGACAGCCAGTACGGCATCTCGGGCACCGGCAAGTACCAGCTCAACATCTCCGGAACCGGAAAGGTCGCCCTGATGACCTCCGGTCAGCCGCTGATGATGCAGGTCACACCCGACAAGTACGTCAGCGCCGACGCGGACGCGATCGTCGCGTGGTCCAGCTCCCTGCGCGTGCAGATGCAGGCCCAGACGCACTCCTCGGGTGTCTTCCGCCGGCGTGGAAACACCGGCGAGGGCTGGGAGCTCAGCTTCCTCGGGCAGGGCTTCGCCCTGGTCCAGCCGAGCGAGGTGCTGCCGCCGCAGAGCGCCCAGATCGGCCAGGGGCTGGCTGCCCAGTACGGCATGGGCCAGCAGGGAGTCCACGCCCAGAACCAGAACAACGCCTGGAACTGAGTCACGGCACATCGCACCCGCCGTGCACGACGGACGGGGCGGTGCGGTGAGTGCACGGGTAAGGGGCGGCCTCCCAGGAGGCCGCCCCTTACCCGTGCACGCGGTCCTGCTAGCGGGCGCTGTCCAGCACAGCCCGGGTACGTTCCACCAGACGTACCACCGAGGAGTCGGCGACCCCGGCGATCTCGTCGTAGGCGAACCAGCGCAGGTCCAGTGATTCGTCACTGATCCGCTCCGTGGAGCCCGACGGTGCGAGCGCCGCGTACTGGACGTCCAGATGCCAGTTGCAGGGTGCCGGGATCGGGTGGCGGTCCAGAGTCACCGGGCCGCCCGTGACCAGGGTCAGACCGGCGATGCCGGACTCCTCCGTTGCCTCGCGCAGCGCCGCCCCCGCCAGCGTGGCGTCGCCGGGCTCGCAGTGACCGCCCATCTGCAGCCACATCTGCAGCTTCCGGTGCAGCGTGAGCAGCACTCGGCCGCGCTCCGGGTCGATGACCAGCGCGCTGGCCGTCAGGTGCCCGGCCCCGCAGGCCTTCCACATGCCGTCGGGATGCGTCGCCAGATGGTCCAGATACTCCCGGCGCAGCTCCTCCTGGGCGGCGTCCGCGCCCTCCCCGTAGCTCTTCAGTACGAGAACGGCGTCATCGTGCAGGCTCACTTGTCGGTGTCGTCCCTGCTGTCGCCGCCGTCCGAGTCGTCGGTGGCGTCGGCGGCGTCGGCGGCGTCCTGGGCCGGTCCTGCCTCGCTGTCGGTGCCGGCCGCGGGCTTCTTCTGCGGCCCGTTCGCTGCCTCGCCGAGCATCTTGTCCAGCTCGGAGAAGTCCAGCTGCTCGTGGTGCACGAAGCCGTCCGGATCATCCAGGTCATGGGCGGTCGGCAGCATGTCGGGGTGCTCCCACAGCGCGTCGCGTCCATCGAGACCCCGGGCGTCCGTGAGCGAGGCCCACAGCCGTGAGGCGTCACGCAGCCGCCTGGGGCGCAGCTGGAGACCGATGAGCGTGGCGAACGTCTGCTCGGCGGGGCCGCCCGATGCGCGGCGCCTGCGCATCGTCTCCCGGAGTGCGTCCGCCGAGGTCAGCCTCGTCTTCGCGGCCTCGTGCACCACGGCGTCCACCCAGCCCTCGACCAGCGCGAGTGCCGTCTCCAGACGGGCCAGGGCGGCCTTCTGCTCCGGGGTGTCCTCCGGCTGGAACATGCCCTGCTGAAGAGCTTCCTGCAGCTGCTCGGGCTGCGAGGGGTCGAACTGGCCGACCACGTCCTCCAGCTTGCTGGTGTCGACCTTGATGCCGCGGGCATAGCCCTCCACCGCACCGAACAGATGCGAGCGCAGCCACGGAACATGGGCGAAGAGCCGCTGGTGGGCGGCCTCGCGCAGGGCCAGGTACAGCCGCACCTCGTCCTGCGGCACACTCAGGTCCTTGCCGAACCGCTCGACGTTCAGCGGGAGCAGCGCGGCCTTGCCGGCCGGGCCCAGCGGCAGCCCGATGTCGGTCGAGCCGACCACCTCGCCCGCCAGCACGCCGACGGCCTGCCCGATCTGCTGGCCGAACATCGCGCCGCCCATCGACCGCATCATGCCGATCAGCGGGCCGGCCATCGCCTGCATCTCCTCGGGCAGCACATCGCCCATGGCGAGACCGACACGCTCGGCCACCGGATCGACCAGCTTCTGCCAGGCCGGGAGGGACGCCTCGACCCATTCCGCACGGCTCCACGCCACGGTGGAGACCGACCCGGAGGGCAGCGACGTCGCGCCGTCCAGCCAGAGGTCGGCCAGCCGTAGCGCCTCGTCCACCGCGGCACGGTCGGACGGGCCGACGCTCGCGTCCTTGGTGCCGTCCGGCGCGCCCTGCGAGACGGTCTGGCGGGCGATCTGCTTGGCCATGTCCCAGTTCACGGGACCGCCCTCGTAGCTCAGCATCTGGCCGAGCTGCTGGAAGGCGGCGCCCAGGTCGTTCGGGTTCATCGAGCCGAACATGGCGGCGAAGGGGTTGTCACCGCCCGCGCCCGGGCCGAAGCCGAGCGGGTTCGCCGGACCGCCCGAACCCTGCCCACCTCCGGTGGGGTCCTTCTTCTTGCCTTCGTCGCCGTCGTCCGGCTCCTCCGGCGGAAGGCCGAATCCGAATGGGGTGTCACTCACGGGTTTCCTCGGCTCGTAGGGCCGCCGGTTCGAACCGGCGGCGACTGCCCGACATCACCATCCAGCGTAGACACCAAGTCCGCTTCGGGCCTCAGTGCTCCGTCGGCTCCCGGCCTGCGGCAGGATGGACGCCACCTGGTACGTACGCGTCATTCGGGTACGTACTGAAGACAACCGCTGGAGACGCCCGGTGAGTTCCCCAGATCCGCAGGTTCGCGCAGCGCGAAACCTGGCCGACCCGCTGTCCGAGAACAAGAGCGAGAACAAGACCGAGAACAAGACCGTCCGAAGCCGCTCCAGAAGCCGCGGCCCCGTCGTGGCCGTCACCGGAGCCGCGACGGGTGTCGGAGAGCTGCTCGCGGCCCGGCTCGCGGCCTCCGAGGAGATCAAGCAGGTCATCGCCATCGACGAGCGCCGCGGGGAGGTCTCCGAGGCGACCTGGCACATTCTCGACGTCCGTGATCCGGTCATCGCGGAGAAGCTGCGTGGCGCCGACGTCGTGGTGCACCTGGCGCTCGATCTCGACCTGGAGACCGATCCAGCCGCCCGCACCGCCTACAACGTGCGCGGCACCCAGACCGTGCTGACCGCCGCTGCGGCCGCCGGCGTCCACCGGGTCGTGCTGTGCACCTCCGCGATGGTCTACGGGGCGCTGCCCGACAACGACATCCCGCTGGCCGAGGACGCCGAGCTGCGGGCCACCGCCGAGGCGACCGGCGTCGGTGACCTGCTGGAGATCGAACGGCTCGGCCGCCGCGCGCCGCGTGCCCACCCCGGGCTGCACGTCACGGTGGTCCGCCCCACGGTGCTGGTCGGCGGAACCGACACGGCACTGACCCGTTACTTCGAGTCACCGCGCCTCCTCGTCGTCGCCGGATCGCGCCCGGCGTGGCAGTTCTGCCACGTCGACGACCTGGTCACGGCGCTGGAGTACGCCGCGCTCGAGAAGATCGACGGAGAGTTCGCGGTCGGCTGCGACGGCTGGCTCGAACAGGAGGAGGTCGAGGAGATCAGCGGTGTCCGGCGGATGGAGCTCCCCTCCGCCGTCGCGCTCGGCGCCGCCGCCCGGCTGCACCGGATCGGTCTCACCCCCTCCCCGGCAGGCGATCTGGCGTACACGATGCATCCCTGGGTGGTCAGTGTGAGCCGGCTGCACGACGCGGGCTGGCGCCCCGGCTGGACCAATGAGGAGGTGCTCGCCGCGCTCCTCGAAGAGGTCGAGGGACGGCACACCCTCGCCGGCCGCCGGCTCGGCCGCAAGGACGCCACCGCTGCCGGAGCCGCCGGTGCGACCGTGGCTCTGCTCGGTACCGCCGCCCTGGTGCGGCGCGCCCGCAAGGCGCGCCGGCGTATCTAAGGGCTGTCCGGCGGACCGGCCGGGCCCGCGGCGTCTGTAGGAGGCTCCAAGGCCGGACTCGGCCCACCAGCGGAAAGCGCTATTCCGCGATGCCCGCGCGGTGCGGCACGATGGCGGGCATGGCACCCATGCATGACCACCCCGGCGAGCAGGCGGCACAGGACCCCATCCGGCTGCTGGAGATCCGCGACACGCCGCTGTCGGTGGACGAGATCTTCCGTGCCGTCGGCGACGACGCGGCCGGCGGCACCGCGCTCTTCGTCGGCACCGTGCGCAACCACGACGGCGGCCAGGACGTGGGGGCGCTCGGCTATTCGTGCCACCCCTCGGCGCAGGACGAGATGCGCCGGGTGGCGGAGAAGGTCGTGGCCGCCTTCCCGGTCCGGGCACTGGCCGCGGTCCACCGGGTGGGTGAACTGGAGGTCGGCGATCTCGCCGTGGTCGTGGCGGTCTCCTGCCCCCACCGCGGTGAGGCCTTCGAGGCCTGCCGCAAGCTCATCGACGACCTCAAGCACGAGGTTCCGATCTGGAAGCACCAGCGCTTCTCGGACGGGACGGAGGAGTGGGTCGGCGCCTGCTGAGCGCAAACCGGTCACTTCCGTATCCGCCCCGATTTGCGTAACCGCACCCCGGCAGTGAGCGTTGGCTCTGCAGATGGATAATCTGCTGATCGGTCAGTTGCGGTTGCTCATGGGGCAGGGAGGTCGTTATGGCAGCACTCGCCTGGTTGTTGATTCCGCTTTTTGCTGCGTTCGGTGCTGCGATATGGGGAAGCTGGGCTGCCCGTAATCGCACGACCGGCGATGTCACCGAACTCGCCGGCTATGCCCGGTTCCGCGAAGCGATGGAGAAGTCCGACTCCGGTTCGGAACCGATCGAGCAGATATCGAACGTCTGACGCCACACCGGACGTACGCACTCGCCAATCTGCATCACGGCCTCGCCTGCCGAGGCTCCCCGACACGCTGACCGGGCCCCCGTACGGACCGGCCCCGGCGGTGCACGGACGGACCCTTCCCGTACTGTCGTTCCATGCCACGCCGCACCGCGACGATGCTCGCCTCCACCCTGGTTCTGATCGCGCTGCTCTGCGCAGGTGTGCTGATCAAGGTTCCGTATTCGGAGATGTCACCCGGGCCGACCGTGAACACGCTCGGCAAGGTCGACGGCGAGCCCGTCCTGGAGATCACCGGGCACAAGACGTACAAGACGTCCGGCAACCTCAACATGACGACGGTCAGGGTGACCGGTGCCGACTACAACATGAACCTCGTCGAGGCCGTCTACGGGTGGCTGGGCCACGACAGCCTGGTCGTACCGCACGACACGCTCTACCCGGACGGCAAGACCGCCCAGGAGTCGACGCAGGAGAACGCCGAGGAGTTCAGCCAGTCCCAGGAGAGCGCCAAGGTCGCGGCCCTCACCGAACTGGGCATCCCGGTCTCGTCACGGGTCGTGGTCTCCACGGTCGTCAAGGACAGCCCTTCCCAGGGCAAGCTGCACGCGGGCGACGTGATCAAGGCCGTCGACGGTGCGGCGGTCAAGCAGCCCGAGGACGTGGCGAAGCTCGTCACCCGGCACAAGCCCGGCCAGGACGTCACGTTCACCGTCATCCCGGCCAAGACAGCGGCGGCGGCCGAGAAGGCCGGCAAGGAGCCCGAGGGCACCGAGAAGATCACCCTCACCACGGAGAAGGCCCCCAAGGAGAACCGGGCGATCGTCGGCATCCAGGCGGGGACGGACCACACCTTCCCGTTCGAGATCGACATCAAGCTCGCCGACGTGGGCGGTCCGAGCGCCGGCCTGATGTTCTCCCTCGGCATCGTCGACAAACTCACCCCGGGACAGCTGACGGGCGGCAAGTTCGTCGCCGGCACCGGCACGATCGACGACAAGGGCAAGGTCGGCCCGATCGGCGGGATCAACATGAAGCTGGTCGGCGCACGCAACGCGGGCGCACGCTACTTCCTGACACCCGACGAGAACTGCAAGTCGGCGGCCTCCGACACCCCGGACGGACTCACCCTGGTCAGGGTCAAGACCATCGACGACGCGAAGAAGTCGCTGGACAGCATCCGCTCGGGGGACACGGCCGGACTGCCGAGCTGCTCGACAGACTGACCGCGTCCCCGCACGCGGACGGGCGTGGTCAGGACTCGAAGGTCGCGGCCAGCGCCTCGGCCAGTCCCGGCACCAGGCCGGCGCCGGTCAGTACGTCGTTCGGCGAGTCCTTCTCGCGCAGGCGCACCGCCGACTCCCGGGCACCGTCCCGCAGGACCGCCACCGTCATCCGTACCTCCTGACGGTCAGGGTGCTTGGCGACCCACTCGGTCAGCTGGGTGTCGTCGAGACCCTCGGGGACGGAGGTCTCGGCGGACGGCGGCAGCATGAGCCGCTCCACCGTCATCGCGCACCCGACCACCGCGTCCGGCCAGGCGATCGTGGCGAGGAACTCGTCCAGCGCGGTACCGGGGGGCAGCTCCTCCTGCTCAATAGGGGTGAGTGCGGCGGCCTTCGAGCCGTCGCCGTCGAGGCCGAGCTGGGCTGCGAGGCCCGGCTCCTGGACCCGCAGCCGGGCGGTGTCGACGAGGGCGAAGAGCCGGGCGGGCTGGTCCCAGCCGAGACCGGAGATGTATGCGTCGATTTCGAGCACCGCGACGGTGAGCGGGCTCGCGGCCATCGGAGGGCCTGAGGGGGAAACGTTGGACATGGACAACATCCTGCCTCCTTCCGCCCCGGGAACGGGAACTAGGTAAAGCCTCAGTAAGTTGCATAGGTGGGCTCTACGATCGCTGGGCCCGCTTCACACGACCGCGAACTTCGAGGTGCGCACGTTGGCTTTCCAGATGCCGGACCGCGGCGGAGGCCCGACAGGGCCACGGATCAGAGTCGGCCGCCCGTCCCGGCGCGCCCGAACCCTGCTCATGACACTGGGCGTCCTGGCGGTTCTCGCCATGGCGTTCGTCATGTTCGCGGGGTTCTGGACGGACTGGCTCTGGTACAGGTCGGTCGCGTATTCATCCGTCTTCACCACCACTCTGTGGACCAAGATCGGACTGTTCCTCGTCTTCGGACTGCTGATGGCGGTCGCCGTCGGCGTGAACATCTGGCTCGCGCACCGGCTCCGGCCGCCGCTGAGCGCGATGTCACTGGAACAGCAGAGCCTGGACCGCTACCGGATGAGCCTCGCCCCGTACAAGAAGTGGGTGCTGCTCGCGATCACCGCGCTCGTCGGTCTGATCGCCGGGGCGTCGTCCTCCGGCCAGTGGCGTACCTGGCTGATGTATGTGAACGGCGTGTCGTTCGGGCAGAAGGACCCCCAGTTCCACCTGGACGTGTCCTTCTTCGCCTTCGACCTGCCGTGGTACCGCTTCCTGCTGGGCTTCGGCTTCGCGGCCACGGTGCTCTCGCTGATCGCCGCCGCGCTGACCCACTACCTGTACGGCGGGCTGCGCATCACCAGCCCCGGCGCGCGGGCGACGGGGGCGGCCACCGGCCATCTCTCGGTACTGCTCGGCATCTTCGTGGCGCTGAAGGCCGTGGCGTACTGGCTCGACCGCTACGGTCTCGCCGTGAAGTCCAGCGACTTCAAGGCGACGGACAACTGGACGGGCCTGCGGTACGTCGACGCCAACGCCTACCTTCCGGCGAAGACGATCCTGTTCTGCATCGCCGCGATCTGTGCCGTGCTGTTCTTCGCGACGCTCTGGCGCCGCACCTGGCAGCTTCCGGTGATCGGGTTCGGGCTGATGGTGCTCTCCGCGATCCTGATCGGCGGGCTCTACCCGGCGATCGTGCAGAAGTTCCAGGTCCAGCCGAACGAGCAGGCCAAGGAAGCCCCGTTCATCCAGAAGAACATCAAGGCAACGCGCGACGCCTACGACATCGACGACGCACAGGTCGACGACTACGCGGGCAAGAGCACCACGGACGACGAGACGAAGCTCCGTGCCGGCGCCGACGCGGCGGCCAGCTACCGGGTGATGGACCCCAACGTCGTCTCCCCGGCCTTCCAGCAGCTCCAGCAGAAGAGGAACTACTACCAGTTCCCCAAGACGCTGGATGTCGACCGCTACAAGGACGAGTCCGGCAAGGAGCAGGACACGGTCATCGGTCTGCGCGAGCTCAACCTGCAGGGCATCCCCAAGCGCAACTGGATCAACGACCACTTCACCTACACCCACGGCTACGGTGCCATCGCCGCCCGGGGCACGACGACCGGAAAGAACCCGAAGGGATCTCCCGATTTCACCGAGTCGGGACTGCCGACCACCGGTGAGCTGGGCTCGTACCAGCAGGAGATCTACTACGGCGAGAAGACCGAGCAGTACTCCATCGTCGGCGGGCCCCAGAAGGAGCTCGACTACGAGGAGGACGGCGAGAAGACCACCAGCTACAAGGGCAAGAGCGGCGTCAGTCTCTCCAGCGCGTTCAACCGCGCCGCCTACGCGGTGGCGTTCAGCGAACCGCAGATCCTGTACTCGGGAGCCATCGGCGACGGTTCGCGGATTCTCTACAACCGCACGCCCAAGGAGCGCGTCGAGGCGGTCGCCCCGTGGCTGACCATCGACGGCGACGCCTACCCGGCCGTGGTCAAGGGGCGGATCCAGTGGGTCGTCGACGCGTACACCACGACCAACGGCTATCCGTACGCCTCGCGCACGACGCTCGGTGACACCACGGCCGACTCGCTGACCACCAACCAGCGTGCGGTCGTCGCCCAGCAGAACCAGGTCAACTACATCCGCAACTCGGTGAAGGCCACCGTCGACGCGTACGACGGCAAGGTCAAGCTGTACGAGTGGGACACCGAGGACCCGATCCTCAAGACCTGGCGCAAGGCGTTCCCCGGGACCGTGAAGTCCAAGTCGGAGATCCCGCAGGACCTCATGGATCACCTGCGCTACCCGCAGGACCTGTTCAAGGTGCAGCGTGAGCTGCTGACCCGTTACCACGTGACGAACCCCGCGCAGTTCTACAGCGGCAGTGACGCGTGGCAGGTCCCGGACGACCCGACCAACAAGGAGTCCGGTTCCGTTCCGCCGTACTACCTGAGCATAAAGATGCCGGACCAGACGGCTCAGAAGTTCTCGCTGACGACGACGTTCACTCCCAAGGGGCGGCCCGACCTGGGGGCGTTCATGGCGGTCGATGCCGATGCGTCCAGCAAGGACTACGGCACGATAAGACTGCTGAGAGTCACCACCACGGTGAAGGGTCCCGGCCAGGTACAGAGTGAGCTCAACGGCAACGACGACGTCGCCGAGTTCGTGAGAAACCTCAAGGGCACGGACTCCGACATCGAGTACGGCAACCTGCTGACGGTGCCACTCGAAGGGGGCTTCCTCTACATCGAGCCGGTGTACACGCGCGGTGGCACGCAGAACTATCCGCTGCTGCGCAAGGTCGCCGCCTCGTACGGGTCGAAGATCGTCTTCGAGAACAGCCTCGGCGAGGCGCTCAACTCGGTCTTCGGGGTGGACGAATCCGATACGAGTCAGCCACCGCCGGACACACCACCGGGCGACACCACGGAGCCGCCGGCCACCGGCGACGCCGCGCTCAAGAAGGCCATCGCCGACGCCCAGAAGGCCTATACGGAAGGCGAGGCAGCCCTGAAGAAGCAGGACTGGGTCGCCTACGGCAAGGCCCAGACGGATCTGCAGGACGCCTTGCAGCGAGCAGCGGCCGCCCAGCCCAAGTCCGGAAGTCCCAGCAAGACGGACAAAACGGATAAGGAAGATAAGTCAGACAAGTCGGCCGCTTCGGCGAGTGACAGTGCTGACAGCGGTGGCTGAGTAACTCGGTAAAGCTTCACCTTCGTGCCGTGGTACGGTTTGAACACAACGGCGCGGGGTGGAGCAGCTCGGTAGCTCGCTGGGCTCATAACCCAGAGGTCGCAGGTTCAAATCCTGTCCCCGCTACTGAAAGACGAAGGCCCGGATCCTTTCGAGGATCCGGGCCTTCGCCGTGTCGCCGTGACTTTTTTGTGCAGTGTGCGTGAAGTGCGGTTCGTGGGGCACGAGTTGAGCTTGGACGTGTTTCACTTGTCTCTCTGTGGGCATGTCGACAAAACGCTGAAGTGACCTCACTGACCGCGATATACCAGGTGTACGCGGGTTACAGGTGGTGCGACGATGGTATTTATGGGGGACAGGGCAACTCTGTTGGAGACAGGGCGGTTTGTTCAGCGTCATGCCCATCCGGCGGAAAACGCGATGGATGTGGCATTTGCCGCCGCCGCACGGTACAACGACTACATCGAGACCGCCGAGACTGCGGAGTGTGCCGCGACCGTCGAAAGTGCAGAGACCGCAGAGTCCGCGGACGGCGTGGAGAACGCCGAGGGCGCGGAGACCGCAGAGAGTGCGGACAACGCCGAGAGCGAGGCGCGTCACCGTCGCGCCGCCGACGCCGGGGACACCGCGTCGATGAGCGTGCTCGGCGCGCTGCTGCTGCGCCGGGGGGACCTGGCCGGCGCCGAGACCTATCTGCGTGCGGCCACCGCCGACGGTGACCGTGCCGCGGCCAACAACCTGGGTGTCCTGCTGCACCAGCGCGGCTACCCGGACGAGGCCGCCGACTGGTGGCGGACCGCGGCCGTCGCCGGCTCCGCCGCGGCCGCGCACGCCCTGGGACGCCACTACCGCGAGCGCGGCGACGAGCCCGGCGCCGAGTACTGGCTGCGCCAGTCCGCCGAGCAGGGCCACGCGCTGGGCGCGTACGCCCTCGCCGACCTGCTGGAACACCGCAGTGACGGCGGCGCCGAGCGGTGGCTGCGCGCCGCCGCCGAACAGGGGCACCGCGAGGCCGCGTACCGGCTGGCGCGGACGCTGGAGCGCAACGCCGCGGACGACGCGCACGACGCGTTCGGCCGCCCCGGTCTCGGCCCCCGCACCGGGACGGAGGGCGAGACGGACTCCGGCATGCGCCGGGATCCCGTGCGCAAGGACGACAGCCCGGTCGCCGGACCGGAGGCCGGGCGGGTCGGCGAGGCCGAGCAGTGGTACCGGCAGGCCGCCGCGCGCGGCCACCGGCGTGCCGCCCTGCATCTCGGCTCGATCCTCGAACAGCGCGGCGAGCTCAAGGAGGCCGGTCGCTGGTACCTCATCTCCGCCAAGGCCGGCGAGGCACGAGCCGCGTGCGCGCTCGGCTTCCTCCTCCGTGACGCCGGCGACCGGGAGAGCGCGGCCGTGTGGTGGCTGCGCGCCGCCCAGGACGGCGACGGCAACGCCGCCAACGCGCTCGGGGCGCTGCACGCGGCCCGGGGCGAGCAGCAGACCGCCGAGCGCTGGTACCGCGCGGCGATGGACGCGGGCGATGTGAACGGCGCGTACAACCTGGGGCTGCTCTGCGCGGCGCAGGACCGTACGGCACAGGCCGAGCAGTGGTACCGGCGCGCCGCGTACGCCGGTCACCGGGAGGCCGCCAACGCCCTGGCCGTGCTCCTGCTCCAGGCGGGCGACGCGACCGGTGCGGAGCCCTGGTTCTCCAAGGCGGCCGAGGCGGGCAGCGTCGACGCCGCCTTCAACCTCGGCATCCTGCACGCCGGCCGCGACGAGGACGAGGCGGCCCTGCTCTGGTACGAGCGTGCTGCGGCGGCCGGCCACACCGAGGCCGCACTCCAGGTCGGCATGGCGCTGCTGCACCACGGCAAGGAGCGGGAGGCGGAGCGGCATCTGCGCTGCGCCGCGGGTGGTGGCAGCGCGGAGGCGGCCTTCCGGCTGGCCGGGGTGCTGGACTCGCGGCAGCCGCCGCCGGGGCCGCCCGCCCTGGGTGAGCCGATGCCGGAGAAGACGGAGTGCGAGGAGTGGTACGAGCGTGCGGCCGAGCAGGGCCACCGCCGGTCCCAGGTGCGCGTCGGGATGCTCGCCGCGGCCCGGGGCGATGTGGCGGGCGCGGGGCGCTGGTACCGGGAGGCGGCCGAGTCCGGCAGCCGCAACGGCGCCTTCAACCTCGGTCTACTGCTCGCTCGCGAGGGCAGTGAGCGCGAGGCGGCGCTGTGGTGGAGCCGTGCCGCGAACGACGGGCACGGGCGGGCGGCCCTGCGCCTGGCCCTGCTGGCCGCGCGCCGCGGTGAGCTCACGGAGGGGCAGCGGTGGTGTGCGCGGGCGGTCGAGCTGGGGCCCGCGGAGGTCTCGGAGCGGGCCGCGCGGTTGCGTGAGGCGCTGCACCAGGAGCTGACCGCGTAGCGGGAGGGCCTGGGTGCGGTGCGGCGCCTTCGGCCCCGCCTTGTCCTCAATCGCCGGACGGCTTGATGGTGCCGAGAGCTTGGCTGTGACGACGGGCTCGATGGTGCCGAGAGCTTGGCTGTGACGACGGGCTTGATGATGCCGAGAGCTTGGCTGTGACGACGGGCTCGATGGTGCCGACGGGCTCGGCAGGGCCTTCGCTCAATTGATTTGCGCTGGTCCGGACGGGTGTCGTAGGGTGGGGATCACAACGACGCGGGGTGGAGCAGCTCGGTAGCTCGCTGGGCTCATAACCCAGAGGTCGCAGGTTCAAATCCTGTCCCCGCTACTGAAGACAGAGGGCCGGATTCTTTCGAGGATCCGGCCCTCTGTGCATGCAGCGCACAGGACGGCCGGCTCACGTCTTGTGGCCCACGGCCTCGCTGTACATCGCACGGTCCACGGCCTTCTCCTCGGGCACCGGTGTGCCCGTCGATACGCCCGAGTCGGCGTACGCCTTCTGCAGCCGGTCCGTGGTGCCCTCGCGGATCTCCCAGTCCATCCGCATCGAGGGCGTCGACCGCAGGGTGGCCTCGTCGGTCTTCATCAGCCCGGCCAGCTCGGTGACAAAGGCGGGGTCGGACTTGTAGTCGCCGGCGAAGTAGGTGTTCACCGTACGGATGTAGGCGCGGAGGAAGGCCACGCCCGCGTCCGGGTCCTTGTTCAGCAGTGTCGGGCCGAACAGGAGCCCGCCGAGCGGTTCGCCGACCGGCTGGCCGCCGAGGAAGGCGAACTTCTTGTCGCCGTCGACCTTGCGCCAGATCGGGTCCAGCAGCCAGGCGGAGTCCACGCCCCCGTTCTGCAGGGCGGTGAGTACGTCCGCCGAGCCGAGCTGCTGGAAGCTGATCTTGTCGAGGCCGCCGCCGTGCTTCTTCAGCGAGGTGTCCATCGGGTAGGCGATCACCGAGCCCTTGCCGATCATCGTGCCGAGTTTCCGGCCGGCCATATCGACGTGCTCGGCGCTCTCGCCGTCCTTGAGGCGTACCCACAGGCCGCTCTTGGAGGTCGGGTCGGGGGAGAAGTTGCCCGCGACCCACTTGATGTCGAAGCCGCCGTTGATGCCGTTCATCACCGCGGCCTCCGGCGCCGCCCACTGGGCGTCGACGTCCCCCTTGGCGAGCAGGGGCAGGGCGTCCGGTGTGGGGAGCACCTTCAGCGACACGTCCAGGCCCTCTTTCGCGAACTCGCCCTTGGCCACCGCGACCTGGAGCGGGGCGACGTACTCGGCGCTCAGGGTGCCGGTGGCGAGGACGATCTTCCGCTTCTTCGCCAGCGGCCGGGCGGCGGGGGCGCCCTTGTCGCAGCGGGCGGGCTTGCGGCCGGGGGCGAGATCCGACGGGTCGGTCCAGCTCCCGGCGCCGCAGCCCGCGACGGGCTTGACGGTGCGGGGCGCGGCGTCGGCGGTGTCGCCGCCGCCGGAGGAGTCGTTCCCTGCGCAGCCTGCCGCGCCGAGCAGGGATGCCGCCACGAGCAGGGCGGTGCGGGTGAAGGGGCTAGGTGTACGCACAGTGCCTCCGTACGAGGAATCGTTCACGACTGGCTGCGGCCGCGGTCGCGCGGGGCCCAGGGCGTGAGCAGCCGGCCGGCGATCCGCACCACCTCGGAGAAGAGGACACCGAGCACCGCCACGCAGACGATGCCGACGAACATCACATCGTTCTGGAACAGCGCCCGGGAGTCGAAGATCAGGTGGCCCAGTCCGTCGGCCGCCGCGATCTGCTCCGAGGCGACGATGACCAGCACCGCGACGCCCGCCGCGATCCGCGCGCCGACCAGCACCGCGGGCAGTGAGGCAGGCAGGAGCACATGCCGGAACATCTGCCAGGGCGAGGCGCCGAAGACGTGCCCGGCGTCCCGGTGACCGACCGGAACGGCGAGCACGGCCGCCATGGTCGAGATCCAGACGAAGAAGAAGACGGTGGCGGCGACCAGGGCGATCTGCGGCCCTTCGCCGAGGCCGAACATATTGAGGAAGACCGGCAGCAGGGCGAGTTTCGGTACGACGTACAGGGCGTCGAGCAACGGCTCCAGCGCCGCCCGCACGAGGGCGAGCGAACCCATCAGCAGGCCGAGCGCGTAGCCCGCGACCGTGCCGATCGCATAGCCGCCGAGGACCCGCTTGAGCGTGGCCCACACATCCGGCCACAGATCCCCGTCGGCCGCCCGGTCCCAGCCGTCCGCGAAGATCGTGGAGGGCGCGGGATAGACGCGGTCGTCGATCCAGGACCTGGTGGCGGCCAGCTGCCAGAGCAGCACCAGGAGCAGCGGTACCGCGACGGCGAGCGCGATTTCGAGGGTGCGGCGCCTGCGGTGGGTGCGTACGGGATGGAGTTCCTGCGGGCCCGGACTGCGGACCAGCACCTGCTCCGCACTGCTCACGGACTTCACGGCGGTGCTCATACCAGGGCCGCCTCTCCGCGGACCTCGCCGCGCAGCAGATCCCACAACTCGCTCTTCAGCGCGGTGAATTCCGGCGTGGAGCGGATGTCCCCGGTGCGCGGCCGTTCGAACGGCGGGCGGTGCTCGGCGATGATCCGGCCGGGTCTGGCGGACATCACGAGCACCCGGTCCCCGAGCACGATCGCCTCCTCCAGGCTGTGGGTGATGAAAAGCGTGGTGGTGCGGGTGGTCTGGGTGAGTTCCAGCAGTTCGTCCTGGAGGATCGTGCGCAGCTGGGCGTCGAGTGCCGCGAACGGCTCGTCCATCAGCAGGATCTCGGGCTCCACGGCGAGCGCGCGGGCGATCGCCACCCGCTGGCGCATCCCGCCCGAGAGTGCGGCGGGGTAGGCGCCGGCGAATTCGGCGAGCCCGATCCGGGACAGCCAGTCGCGCGCTCTGGCGTCGGCCTCCCTGCGCGGTACGCGCTGGATGTCGAGACCGAAGCGGACATTGGCCAGGACGGTCTTCCAGTCGTAGATCCCGTAGTCCTGGAAGATCATCGCGGCCGGCCGGGGCGATGCCGTACGGATGGACAGCTCGCCGGCGCTGGGGCGGAGCAGCCCGGCCGCGATCCTGAGCAGGGTGGACTTGCCGCAGCCGGAGGGTCCGACGATGCAGGCGAACTCGCCCGGCGCGACATCGAGATCGACCGGTCCGAGGGCGGCCAGGGCCTTGGCTCCCCGTCCGAAGGAGCGGGCGAGGGAGCGGGCGCGGAGTTTGGGGGCGGTGGTGGACGGCGGTGCTGCCGGGGGTGGGTTCGGGTGCGGGTCTCCCACGGGTCTCTCCTCGTACAGGTCGAGGTGCGAAGCCGCCGCGGGGCGGCGTGATCGCCGATGACGATATGACGGCCCGTCAGATTCGGGAAGGGGGTGCGCGGGAGCGGGTGTCCGGAGCGTGGGGTTCGGCCCTGCCGGCGGCCGGCCGGGGTGGGGTGCCACCGGTCGGCGGGTCCGCGCCTTCGTGCACGCCGGAAACGCCCTGCACCGGCTCTGCGGTGAGGGCGTCGGGTGCGGCTGGGGTCAGGTGGTCGCGGCGCAGTTCGGGCAGATGCCGCGGTACGTCATCTCGACGCCCGAGATCATGAAGCCGAAGCGCTCACCGGCCGGCAGATCCGCCAGCGGGTCGCCCGCCGGGTGCACGTCGCGGATCGCGCCGCAGTTCGCGCAGACCAGGTGGTGGTGCGGGCGGTGTGCGTTCGGGTCGTACCGCTTGGCCCGGCGGTCGGTGGAGACCTCGATGACCTCGCCGAGCGACACCATCTCACCCAGGGTGTTGTAGACGGTGGCGCGGGAGATCTCGGGCAGCCTGTCGACGGCCCGTGAGTGGACCTCGTCGGCCGTCAGGTGGACATGGTCCCCGTCGAGCACCTCGGCCACGACGCGCCGCTGCGCAGTCATGCGCCAGCCGCGTCCACGAAGTCGTTCCAGGAGGTCACTCATGAGAACAAGCCTAACAGTGGGGGGCTCAAGTCCTGAACCGATGTGACTTTGGATGTCTGATTGACTTGGACAAAGTCCATTGTAGGATCGGTTTGGTACACGGCAGGACAGGCTGTGCACGCCAAGGCGATGTGCAGGAATGACGCAGGAGGCGCACGTGACGCAGGGACCGCTCACCACGGAGGCCGGAGCACCGGTCGCCGACAACCAGAACAGCCAGACCGCAGGTGTGGGCGGTCCGGTGCTGGTGCAGGACCAGGTGCTGATGGAGAAGCTCGCGCATTTCAACCGCGAGCGCATTCCGGAGCGCATCGTGCACGCCCGCGGCGCCGGGGCGTACGGCACGTTCACGCTGACCCGCGACGTCTCGCGGTGGACGCGTGCGAAGTTCCTCTCCGAGGTCGGCAAGCAGACCGAGACCTTCCTGCGCTTCTCGACCGTCGCGGGCAACCTCGGCTCGGCCGACGCGGTGCGTGACCCCCGCGGCTTCGCGCTGAAGTTCTACACCGAGGACGGCAACTACGACCTCGTGGGCAACAACACCCCGGTGTTCTTCATCAAGGACGCCATCAAGTTCCCCGACTTCATCCACACCCAGAAGCGCGACCCGTACACCGGCTCGCAGGAGGCGGACAACGTCTGGGACTTCTGGGGTCTGTCGCCCGAGTCCACCCACCAGGTGACCTGGCTCTTCGGTGACCGCGGCATCCCGGCCACGCTGCGGCACATGAACGGGTACGGCTCGCACACCTACCAGTGGAACAACGAGGCCGGCGAGGTCTTCTGGGTCAAGTACCACTTCAAGACCGACCAGGGCATCAAGAACCTCACCCAGGACGACGCGAACAAGCTCGCCGGTGAGGACCCGGACAGCCACCAGCGTGATCTGCGTGAGGCCATCGAGCGCGGTGAGTTCCCGTCCTGGACCGTGCAGGTGCAGATCATGCCGGCGGCCGATGCGGCCGCCTACCGCTTCAACCCGTTCGACCTCACCAAGGTGTGGCCGCACGAGGACTACCCGCCGGTCGAGATCGGCAAGCTGGAGCTCAACCGGAACCCGGAAAACGTGTTCGCGGAGACCGAGCAGTCGATCTTCAGCCCCGCGCACTTCGTGCCCGGCATCGGCCCCTCCCCGGACAAGATGCTCCAGGGCCGCCTCTTCGCGTACGGCGACGCCCACCGCTACCGCGTCGGCATCAACGCCGACCACCTGCCGGTGAACCGTCCGCACGCCGCCGAGGCCCGGACCAACAGCCGTGACGGCTACCTGTACGACGGCCGTCACAAGGGTGCGAAGAACTACGAGCCGAACAGCTTCGGCGGTCCGGTCCAGACCGATCGCCCGCTGTGGGAGCCCACCCAGGTCACGGGCGGCACCGGCACCCACGAGGCGCCGAGCCATGCCGAGGACAACGACTTCGTGCAGGCCGGCAACCTCTACCGGCTCTACTCCGAGGACGAGAAGAGCCGGCTGATCGACAACCTCGCCGGATTCATCTCGAAGGTCTCGCGCGACGACATCGCCGAGCGCGCGATCGACAACTTCCGTCAGGCCGACGGGGACTTCGGCAAGCGGCTGGAAGCGGCCGTCCAGGCGCTGCGCGGCTGAGCGGACACCACGCAACGGTGCGCGGGGTGGGGGGGGGGGAGGGGCGCCCCCCCCCCCACGAAAAAAAAACAAAACCACAACAAACAACACAAAACCAAAAGAGAAAGAAACATAAG
>NZ_JBHVWF010000124.1:0-24100 GCF_042882365.1 Streptomyces sp. NPDC058221
CGTCCGTACATACACACACGGTCAACCGCACCCGAGGAGGACACCATGTCCGCCACCTACACGTTCGACGTCTTCTCCAGCCTCGACGGCTTCGGTGGCGCCGGCGGCGACTGGACCGGCTACTGGGGCAAACAGGGCCCGGAGCTCCTCGCCCACCGCCTCGCCCTGTACGGCGAGGAGCAGCGCATGGTCTTCGGCGCCCACACCTACCGCGCGTTCGCGCAGATGCTGGCCGCAAGCACCGAGGAGTCCGATGTACGTGATCCATGGGTCACGCGGATGAGGAGCCTGCCGGCCACGGTGGTGTCGACCACACTGCGGGAGCCGCTCGACTGGCCGGACGCGACGGTCGCGGGCGGCGACGCCCTGGATGTCGTCGCCCGGCTCAGGGAGGAGTCCGAGGTGCCGTTGCGCTCGCACGGCAGCCTGTCGATGAACCGGGCCCTGATGGCCGCCGGCCTGGTCGACCGCGTCCAGGTGACGCTCTTCCCCGTGATCACCGGCCGGACCGGGCTGGACCGGATCTTCGAAGGTGCGGCCGACTTCGACCTCGAACTCATCGAGCAGCGGACGCTCGACGGCCGCATCCAGGAGCTCGTCTACCGGCCCGCCCTGCATCCCTGAGCTCATCCGATCGCGTGGAACTCCCGTCGCAGCGCGGCGAACCCGCGCTCCGCGCGGCTGGGGTGGACGCGGTTCGTGAGCAGGATCGCGTAGCGGCCGGCCGCCGGGTCGAGCCAGAGGCTCGTGCCGGTGAAACCCGTGTGGCCGTACGACGCCGGGCCGAAGGTGCCGCCCACCGGGGAGCCCGCCGGGTCCTGCCCCTGCCAGGCCAGCGCCCGGCGCAGGTTCAGGTGGTCCGTGCGGGGGGCCGTCATCAGCGCGAGCGTGTCCGGCGCCAGGAGCGGCGGGCCGCCTCCGAGCAGCGACCGGGCAAGGCGCTCCAGATCCGCGAGGGTGGAGAAGATGCCGGCGTGCCCGGCGACGCCGCCGAGCACCACGGCGTTCTCGTCGTGCACCTCGCCGACGACGGTCCGGCCGCGCCAGGGACAGGCTTCGGTGGCCACCGCCCGTGCCCGGTCGGCGGGCCCCGGCCTGAAGCGGGTGCCGGTCAGACCGAGAGGGTCGCAGACGAGTTCGTTCAGCAGCTCGTCCAGGCCCTGGCCTGTGGCCTGTTCGGCGATGAGGCCGAGCAGTATGAACCCCTGGGAGGAGTAGGCGACATGGGTACCGGGCTCGGCGGCGGGCGGCAGTGCGCCGAGTGCCGTGAGCAGGGAGTCACGGCTGAGGTGCTCGCGGTACAGCGGGACGCCGCCGGGCAGCCCCGATGTGTGGTCGAGGAGTTGGGCGACGGTACGGCCGGCGTGCGGGCTGCTCCGGTAGCGGGCGAGGTGGTCTCCCACTGAGTCGTCGAGGCCCAGGACGCCACGGTCGACGAGGGCCATGACGACCAGACCGACGATCGGCTTCGTCACCGATGCCAGGTCCCACATGTCGTGGCCGTCCAGCGGCGGTCCGCCGAGCGCGCGGGTGCCGGTCCAGCCCCGGTCGTGGGGGCCCGTCGCGTCGCCGAGCGACCAGGCGGCGCCCGAGTAGAGACCGCGCGCCAGGCCGTCCTCCAGCACCCCCCGGCGGGCAGCCGGGGGCGGGGTCGTGCCCGTCCGGCCGTCGGGCGCCGACGCCGGCCGGCTGCTCTCGGCGCTCATCGCGTCTCCCCCGCGCCGTCGGTGCCGATCGCACTGCCCGTGGCGCTGATCCGCCGCTCCGGGTCCGCGACCAGTCCGAGCCGGGCACCCGACTCCGCGGCCACGCTCGCCGACACCGCGGCGGCGGCGGAGCGGACCGTGGGCCCGTACAGCTGCGCGGCCGATTCGTCGAGAGTGAAGGCGAGGCCGGTCAGCACGAGGGCTCCGACCGTGTGACCTACTGCGTCGCGCACCGGCGCGGCGAGCGCGCGCCGGTCGAGCCGGACGTCGGCGCCGTCGAAGGCGTAGCCGTCGCGGGCGGCGGCGGCCAGGGCCGCGTGGGCCGCGCCGTCGACGGGCGCACCGTCGGGGCCGGCCCACAGGGCCTCGATCTCCCCGTCCGGCAGGGCGGCCAGCAGGGCGATGCCCGCCGCGCCATCGGTCACCGGTTCACGGAAGCCGGGGCGCAGATCGAGCCCGAGCCCCTGGGCGGGCGCCCGGACGTCCAGATGGATCACGGTGCGGTCGTCGCGCACCGCGTACGAGGCGAACAGGCCGGTGCGCACCCGGAGTTCGTCGAGGACGGGCCCGACGCTGCGCATCGCCGCGTCGTCGGCGAGGACGCTCGCGGCGAGCCCGAGGAGCCGTGGCCCGGGCCGGTAGCTGCCACCGGTGGCCGGTTCGGCGTAGCCGGTGCCGGCGAGGGCGCGCAGCAGGCGGTGCACTGTGGGCTTGGCGAGACCCGTGGTACGGGCAAGGTCCGCGAGACGGTGCGGCGCCCCCGGCCCGGCGAGCGCCGCCAGAACCTCCATGGCCTTGTCCACCGGGCCGGGCGTGGGCGGCGCGGTGTCCGCCTGCGGGCCTGCGAAGGCGGCGGAGGACTGCTGCTGCGAAGGACTGTTGACCGATTTCCCCATGTGGCCTACCTTACCCGAACTGCATTCCATTCACCGGAACGAGCGTGTTGTCCAATGGAACGAATATGTGAAGAGGGCAGCGGGCCGCACGTCGGCTGCTCCCGCCGTTCGGCACTGCGTCTGGGTGGTCTCGCGGTGTCCGCCCTTGCAGTCCCCGCCCTGCTGACGGGGTGCGGCGCCCCGTCGGCCGGCTCTGCCGGCAACGTGCTGCGGGTCTCCCAGACCGGGGATCCCAAGACGATGGACCCGCACAAGCAGGGCGACATGACGTCGATGAACGCCCTGATCAACATGTTCGACACGCTCACCGCGCGAGGCCGCGACAACGCTCTCGAGCCGCGGATCGCCGTGTCCTGGAAGGCCGTCGAGCCGAAGGTGTGGCGGTTCGAGCTGCGGCGCGGTGTCACCTTCCACAACGGTGAGCCGTGCGACGCCGAGGCCGTCCGGTTCAGCATCGAGCGGCTCCTCGACCCGGCCACCAAGTCGCCCATCGTGGAGCTGCGTTACGTCGACAAGGTCAGCGTGGTCGACCGGTACACGGTGGACGTGCACACCTCGGTGCACGACCCGATCCTGCCCGCGAAGCTGTCGTTGTTCGGCGGCGTCGTGGTGCCCCCGCGCTATCTGGCCAAGGTGGGCGACGAGGGCTTCGCCGCACACCCGGTGGGCACCGGGCCGTTCACGTTCCGGCGCTGGCAGCGCGATCACGAACTGCGCCTCGCCGCCTACGACCACCACTGGCAGGGCCGTCCGCACGTCGACGAACTGGTCTTTGTACCCGCCCCCAACTCGTCGTCCGCGCTGGCCGCCCTGCAGAGCGGTGGCGTCGACATCGTGGCGGGCATGACCCCGGACGCCGCCGAGCAGCTGGCCGGATACCCGGGCGTGCGGATCGACCACCACACCGGCATCCGCACCTCGTACCTGTCCCTCGACACCCTGAGCGAGGGGCCGCTGCGCGACCGGCGCGTACGGCAGGCGGTCAACCACGCGGTCGACGTCCCCCTGCTGATCAAGGCGGTTCTCGGCGGCAACGCCACCGAGGTGCCGGCGATGATCCCGCGCGGCGCGTTCGGATTCGACGCGGCCGTGAAGCCGTTTCTGCGTTCGCTCTCCAAGGCCCGCGCACTGCTCGCCGAGGCCGGGCACCCCGACGGCATCAGTACCTCGATCACCGCCTCCAACCTGGACGCGAACGTCGCCGAGGCCATCTCGGGCCTGCTGGCGCACGCCGGAATCCGTGCCCGGGTCAACCTGCTCGACCCGGGCACCTACTCCCAGCGTCTGACCTCCAGCAACCACGGCGCACTCGGTCCGATGTACCTGGCCGCGTCCACCGTCTGGACGATGGACGGCGAGAGCATGCTCCAGTCGAACGTGCGCAGCGACCGGCGGCAGAGCCGCTGGCACAACAAGCGCGCCGACCGGCTGGTGGACCTCGAGGAGCTCTCCGTGGATCCGGCCGTGCGCCGTCGCGCCTTCTCCGAACTGCAGCAACTGATCAAGGACGAGGCGCCGTTCGTGCCGCTGTACCAGATCGACAACATCTACGTGCACAACACCCGGCCGAGCTGGACGCCCGGCGCCGCCGGAGTGCTGGACATGGCGAGCGCGAAGGTGACCGTGTGATGAGTCAGACCCTGACCGCGCCCGGTGTGCGGGCCGCCGCACCCAGCCGGGCCTGGACCGTACTGCGGCCGGCCCTCACGCGCCTGGGCACCGCGCTGCTGGTGCTGCTGTGCACCGCGACCGTCGTCTTCTTCCTGGTACGTCTGTCCGGCGACCCGGTGAAGGTGATGCTGCCGCCCGACGCCACCGCCCAGCAGGAGAGCGTGCTGCGGCACAGCCTGGGCCTGGACCGCTCCCTCATCGCCCAGTACCTGGACTACCTGTGGGGTCTGCCGCGTTTCGACTTCGGCAACTCCCTCTTCTACAACCAGCCGGTCCGCGAGGTCCTCGCCGACCGCATCCCGGCCACCCTGCTGCTCTCGGCCGGCGCCTTCGTGGTGACGCTGGTGATCGCACTGCCCGCCGGCACGATCGCGGCGATGTACCGCGGCAAGGCCGCCGACCGCGGCGTCATCACGGCCGTGCTGATCGGACAGTCGACGCCCGCGTTCTGGGTGGGCATCCTGCTCATCCTCGTGTTCGCCGTCGGTCTGCACGCGCTGCCCGCCTCCGGGTACGGCACGTTCGCCCATCTCGTCCTGCCGTCGGTCACGCTGGCCGTCTACTCGGTCGCCGTGGTCGCACGGCTGCTGCGCTCCTCGCTCATCGATGTGCTCGGCTCCGACCACATCCGCACCGCCCGCGCCCGCGGACTGGGGCCGGTGCGCACCGTGCTGCGGCACGGCATGCGCAACGCGTCGCTGCCCGTGGTGACGGTCGTCGGTCTGGAGGTCGGCAGTCTGCTCGGCGGCGCGATCCTCACCGAACAGGTCTTCTCCTGGCCGGGTGTCGGCCAGCTGACCGTGCAAGCCATCGCCAACCGCGACTTCCCCCTGGTACAGGGCACCGTGCTGCTGTTCGCCGTCACGTTCGTCGTGGTGAACCTGCTGGTGGACCTGTCCTACGGCCTCCTCGACCCGAGGGTGAGGAACTCCCGATGACCACCACCGTCCCCGCGCCCGCCGCCACCGCCAAGGCCCCGGCCGCCGCGACCCATCCGTCCGTGCTGCGCTCACTGCTGCGCAACCGCTTCGCCGCCGTCGCGCTCGGCTTCCTCCTGCTGATCGTCGTGTGCGCGCTGTGCGCACCGCTGATCGCTCCCGCCGATCCGAACGCCCAGAACCTCCTCGGCCGGCTCCAGCCGCCCGCCTGGCAGTCCGGCGGCAGCAGCGCCCATCTGCTCGGCACCGACCAGCTCGGCCGCGACCTGCTCTCCCGGATCGTCTACGGCACCCGGGTCTCGCTGCTCGTCGGCGCCGGCGCCGCACTTCTCGCCGGTGTCATCGGCACCGTCGCGGGCCTTGCCTCCGGCTACCTCGGCGGCTGGACCGACCGGGTCGTGATGCGCGTCGCCGACGTCCAACTCGCCTTCCCCGCAATCCTGCTGGCACTCGCCGTCGTCGGCTTCGTCGGCTCGGGGCTCGGCTACGTGATCCTCGTGATCGGCATCACCGGCTGGGTGTCGTACGCCCGTGTGGTGCGCTCCGAAGTGCTGTCGCTGCGCACCCGCGACTTCATCACCGAGGCCCGCGCGATCGGGGTCGGGGATCTGGCGATCATGCGCCGGCACCTGCTGCCCAACGTCATGGCGCCGCTGGCCACCATCGGCACCCTGCACATCGCGTCGGCCGTCGTCGCCGAGGCGTCGTTGAGCTATCTGGGCCTCGGCGTACCGAAGGAGACGGTGACCTGGGGCGGCATGCTCGCCGACGGACAGCTCTACCTGGGCACGTCCTGGTGGATCGCCGTCTTCCCCGGCATCGCTCTCATGCTCACCTCGCTGTCCATCAACATCCTGGGCGACGCCCTGCGCGACGTCGCGGACCCGAAGGCGTACCGCCGATGACCGACTCCACGACATCCGACTCCGCGCAGACCCCGCCGTCCGCGCCCGTCCTCGAATTCCGGGACCTGCGCGTCGACTTCGCGCTCGCCTCGTCGACCGTGCACGCCGTGCGCGGGGTCAGCTTCTCGGTCGCCGCCGGCGAGACCCTCGCCGTCGTCGGCGAGTCCGGCAGCGGAAAGTCGGCCACGGCCCTGTCCGCGATGCGCCTCAACCCCGAACCTCCGTGCCGGTACGCGGGCGGCCGGGTGCTGCTCGACGGCAAGGACGTACTCGCCCTGCGCGAGAAGGAGTTGCGCAGGATCCGCGGCGCGCGGATCTCCATGGTCTTCCAGGACCCGATGACCAGCCTCGACCCGTTGCAGCGGGTCGGCGACCAGGTCACCGAGGTGCTGCGGCTGCATGGCGACCACACCCGCGCCGAGGCCCGCCGGGAGGCGCTGACCGCGCTGGACGAGGTGGGCATACCCGACCCCGAACGGCGCTACGGCCAGTACCCCCACGAACTCTCCGGCGGTCTGCGCCAGCGCGTCATGATCGCCTCCGCACTCGTGGCGCGACCGCGCGTCCTCATCGCGGACGAGCCCACCACGGCGCTCGACGTGACCGTGCAGCGGCAGATCCTGGAGCTGCTCGTCCGGCTCCAGCGGCGCCACGGCATGGCCGTCGTGCTGATCACCCACGACCTGGGGGTCGTCGCCGAGACCGCCGACCGCGTCGTCGTCATGCGGCACGGCGAAGTCGTCGAGAGCGGCGACGTGCAGCAGGTCTTCAAGCGTCCCACCGCCTCGTACACACGCGATCTGCTGGCCGCCACTCCCCGACTGGAGCCCGTCGCATGAACACGACCCCGCTGCTGGAAATCGACGGACTGCGCAAGGAGTTCCCGGGCCGGCCGCCGAGCGTCGCCGTCGACGACGTCTCCCTCACCGTCCGTGAGGGCGAGACCTTCGCCCTGGTCGGCGAGTCCGGCTGCGGCAAGACGACCCTGACCCGGCTGCTGCTCCGACTGCTCGAACCGACCGCGGGCAGTGTGCGGTTCGACGGTACGGATCTGCTCGCCCTGAACGGTGCCGCACTGCGTCCGCTGCGCCGCCAGATGCAGGTCGTCCTCCAGGACCCGTACTCCAGCATGAATCCGCGACTGCGGATCGCCGACATCGTCGGGGAGCCGCTCGTCACCCACGAGGAGTGGGCGCGAGGACGGCGCGGCCGGGCCAGGGTGCGCGACCGGGTCGGAGAGCTCCTGGACGCCGTCGGCCTGGAGACGGACATCGTGGACCGCTACCCGCACGAGTTCTCCGGCGGGCAGCGTCAGCGCATCTCCATCGCGCGGGCGCTCGCCCTGGAGCCGCGCCTGGTCGTGCTCGACGAGCCGACCAGTGCGCTCGACGTGTCCGTGCAGGCCCGCGTCCTGGACCTGCTCGCCGAACTTCAGCAACGCCTCGGGCTGACGTACTTCTTCATCTCGCACAACCTGGCCGTCGTCCGCCAGATCGCCGACCGGGTCGCCGTGATGCGGCAGGGCCGCATCGTCGAGTCGGGCAGCGCCGACCAGGTGTTCACCGCCCCCGAGGACGCGTACACCCGGCGGCTCCTGGACGCCGTGCCGGTGCCCGACCCGGACCGCCGGATCCTGGGTGACGTCCCGGCATGAATCCCTTCCTACCGCCCCGACAGGACCAGGCCGGCCGCGCCGAGCAGCGCTCCCGTGTCCGCGGCCTCGCCGAGCACCACGGTGGGGGCCTCGCCGCCGCCGAGCACATCGGCGCGCAGCCGGGACTCCACCAGCGCCCGGAAGGGTTCACCGGCGTCGAGAGCCTCGCCGTGCAGCACGAACAGGCCGCAGGCGAACAGCTGCTGGACGGTGGTGAGGCCGAGCACCAGGTTCTCCGCGTACCGCACGACGAGATCGCGGGCGGCCGGATCGGCGGACGCCGCCAGGGCGCCGAGCGAAGCCGCCTCGGGGGCCAGGCCGTGCTCGGCGGCGCGTTCGCGCAGCCAGCGGGTCGTCGCCACGGTCTTCCAGCAGCCGCGCCGTCCGCAGGTGCAGAGCTCGCCGCTCGCGGTGACCGTCATATGGGCGCCGCTGCGGCCGCCGACCGGGGCGAGCACCTCCCCCTCGTAGAGGATGCCGACGCCCAGGACCTCGCCGGTGGCGACGGAGGCGAACGAACGGCGGCCGCGCCCCGCACCGAACCAGCGGTCGCCGAGCACCTGCACCCGTGCCCGGTGCTCGATCCGCACCGGAGCTCCGACCAGCCAGGCGAGCCGGTCGGCCACCGGGTAGCCGTGCAGTGCCGGGGCGTCATTGGCCTCGATGATCCGGCCCGCGGCCGGGTCCACCACACCGGCCGCGGCCACGCCGACGCCCAGCAGGGCCTGCCCGGCGAACACCTGCGCCACCTCCCGCAGCGCCGCGTCGACCACCGCCGGATCGGCGCTGCGCGCGTCGAAGCGGACCTGCGCCCGTTCGCGTACGGCTCCGGCGCGGGTGAGCAGCGCGGCCCGCACCAGTCCTGGCAGCACCTCTACGGCGCCCAGCACACCGACGTCCCGACCGGCCGGCTCGTCCGGCAGCGGATCGGGCACCAACCGCAAAGGAATACGTTCATGCGCCATGCGCCGACTCTGTCATGCCCCCGATCCGGGGAGACAGCGGTATGACCTACCGGAACCTGACCGAGTCCACCTGGCGCGAGACCCGCGCGGCCGGGGCCGACGCCATCGCCGTCCTGCCGATCGGTTCGCAGGAGCAGCACGCCGAGCACCTGCCGATGGGCACGGACACGATGCTCGCCGACGCCGTGGTCTCCCGCGCCCTGGCTCTGCTCGACGAGCGGGCCGCGGCGGGCGTGGACGTGCCCGCGCTCGTGCGGCTGCCGACACTGCCGTACGGGCACAGCCCGCACCATCTGTTCGCTGCGGCGCTGACGCTGTCCGCGCCGGTGCTCGGCATGGTCCTGGACGAGCTCCTCGACTCGCTGGCCGCCTGCGGCTACCGGCGGGTGCTCGTCGTCAACGGGCACGGCGGCAACGACGAGATCATGCGGCTCGCGGTCAAACGGTTCGCGCTGCGCGCCGACGTGACCGCGGCGGCCTGTTCGTACTGGACGCTCACCGACACCGGAGAGCCCGGTGCGGACGCGGAACCGGACGCGCAGGACGAGCAGCACGCCGAGCTGGTCCCCGGGCACGCCGGCTGGTTTGAGACGTCGCTGATGCTGGCCGCCCGGCCCGATCTGGTGCGTGCCGAGCGCGCCCGGCACGAGCCGGTGGAGCCGCCGGCGCTGTTCGACAAGCCGCCCTACCCCGGTCTGACCGTGGAGCGGCACGGCGAGTGGGAGCGGGTGGGCGGCGCCACGGACGACGCGGCCGGCGCCGACGCCGCGCACGGCGAGCGACTGCTCGACCGGCGCGCCCGGGGCCTGGCCCGCGCGGTGCTCGCCTTCGACGCCGCGTCACAGCCCCTCGCGTGACCCCCACTCCCCTTTCCCACCTAAGGAACCGTTCATGAAGATCACCGAGGTCGACGTCCACGTCGTCAATCTGCCGCTGGTCAACCCGTTCACCAGCTCGTTCGAGACGAAGACCGGGGAGACGCGCACCGTGGTGCGCATCAGGACCGACTCCGGCGTGGAGGGCTGGGGCGAGACGATGTGGGGCCGTCCGGTCGCCGCGATCGTCCGCGATCTCGCCGAGGACCTGATCGGCACCAGCCCGTTCGCCCTGGAGTCCTTCCACCGCCGCCATCACATGGTGCCGTTCTTCTACGGATACCTGGGTTACGCGGCGCTGGCGGCGATCGACGTGGCCTGCTGGGACGCCATGGGCAAGGCCACCGGCCAGTCGGTGACCGATCTGCTGGGCGGCCCGGTCCGCGACGAGGTGCCGCTGACCGCGCTGATCACCCGCGCCGACGCGCCCGGCGCCGATGCGGCCGGTCTGCCGGGCGCCCTGGCCGAGCACACCGAGCGCGTGGTGGCCGAGGGCGGTTTCACCGCCGTGAAGCTCAAGGGCACCAAGGACGTGCAGGGCGATGTCGCGATCCTGCGGGCGGTGCGCTCCGCACTGCCCGAGGTGAATCTGCGCGTGGACCCGAACGCCGCCTGGTCGGTCCCGGACTCGATACGCGCCGGTATCGCGCTGGAGGAGCTGGACCTGGAGTACCTGGAGGATCCGTGCGTCGGGATCGAGGGCATGAGCCAGGTCCGGCAGAAGGTGCGCATCCCGCTGTGCACCAACATGTGCGTCGTCCGCTTCGAGGACTTCGCTCCCGCGATGCGCCTCAACGCGGTCGACGTGATCCACGGTGACGTCTACAAATGGGGCGGCATCGCGGCGACCAAGGCGCTGGCCGCGCACTGCGAGACGTTCGGCCTCGGCATGAACCTGCACAGCGGCGGCGAACTGGGCATCGCCACGGCCGCCCACCTCGCGGTGGTCGCCAGCACACCGGTGCTGTCGCGCGCGATCGACTCCATGTACTACCTGCACGCGGACGACATCATCGAGCCGCTCACGCTGGACAACGGCAGTCTGCGGGTGCCGGACGGCCCGGGTCTCGGTGTCACCGTCGACGAGGACAAGCTCCGCCACTACGCGGAGGTCAACGCACGCGAAGGAGACCTGACCAAGTGACCACCCGCATCCCTCACCCCGGGCGCCGGGCCGTCACCACCGCGGGCGCGCCCGCGCCGGCCGGGGGGTACAGCCAGGGCATCGCGGCGGGCCCGTACCTGTTCACCTCCGGCTTCGGTCCGCAGGACCCGGTCACCGGCGAGCTGGGCGGGACCATCGAGGAGCAGACCCGCCAGGTGCTCGCGAACGTCTCCGCGCTCCTCGCGGCGGACGGGCTCACGCTCGACGACGTGGTGAAGGCGACGGTCCACCTCCATGACCTGCACCGGGATTTCGCCGGCTTCGACCGGGTCTACCGGGAGCACTTCGGCGACCCGCGGCCGGTACGCACCACGGTCGGCTCCGTGCTGATGAACATCCTCGTGGAGATCGACGTGGTGGCGCTGCGCCGGACCGTCTGATCCCCGGTACGCGAAGCGGGCCGTGCCGTCGGACGACGGCCCGGCCCGCGAGCCGTGCGGGGTCGGGTCAGGGGGTGGCGGCGGAGACGACGTAGACGACAGGGGCCGCGGGGTCCGTCATGTCGACGGTGATGTCCTGGGTGGGGCGCGGGTCCTTGTTGGTGTGCGTGGTGCCCGCCCAGGCGACGCCGTCGCCGAAGTACCAGCCCGCGATCTTCGCGTCGCGGGCGCCGACGGTGACCTTGCCCTCGGTCAGGGCGGCGCGGCCGGTGCCGACCTGGGTGAGGAACCGGTCGAGGCCGTTGGACGTCGTGCGGAACTGCGCGTACATCCGGCTGGCCTTCCAGTTGTTCGTCTCGTAGTACTGGACCTGCACGGCATCGCCGGGGATCGGCACCTCGAAGATCCGGCGCAGCATCCGGGACGGCCAGCCCTCACGGAGGCCCTGAGCGGCGGCCTCGGCCGCCTTGTCCTGGCCGGAGCGGCGGCTCTGTCCGGCGGAGATCAGCAGATATCCGGCCGGGACGCCGATGAGCAGCACGATGATGGTCGCCGTGATCAGGCGTCGGCGGATCGTTCTGCGCCTGTCCTGCGGCGGCCGTCCGTCGCCCTCGTCGGGGGGCGGGGACTGACGCGGCACGACGGGGTGCTCGGCTGCGGTCATGGGTCTGGGATTCCCTAGGAAGTGCGGGTGTTGCGCGTGTTACGGATGGTGCTCGCTGCCTGGTCGTAGATCTGTGCGTAGCGCTCGTACCGCTCCACGCGTCGGCGGTTGGTCCGGCGGAACCGGCGGGCCACCAGCCTGGCGAGGTCGGCGGCGCCGACCATACCCGCCTCGGGGCCCAGCTGCGCTTTCGCGATCCGCGCCTCGGGGCGGTAGCCGCGGCCGGTGAGCTGGCGTTTGAAGGCGTCCCTGGCCGGTCCGATCAGCAGGTCGTCGGCGGCGCTGACACCGCCTCCGATGACGAAGCAGGAGGGGTCGAGCGCGGCGGCCAGATTGGCGATGCCGACGCCGAGCCACTGGCCGATGTCCTGGAGGAGTTCGATGCACATCGCATCGCCCTCGCGGGCCAGTTCGGTGATGAGCGGTCCGGTGATGTCGGGGATGTTGCCCTTGACGCGCTCGATGATTCCGTGGGCCACCGGGGAGTCGGCCGCGGCCAGCTCGCGGGCCTCCCTGACGAGTGCGTTTCCGGAGCTGTACTGCTCCCAGCAGCCGCGGTTGCCGCAGGGACAGCGATGGCCCCCGGGCACCACCTGCATGTGTCCGAACTCACCCGCTACGCCGTATTTGCCGCGCTTGACCTGACCGTCCTCCAGGATCGCGCCGCCGATGCCCGTACCGAGGGTGATCATGACGAGGTGGTCCTCGCCGCGCCCCGCTCCGAAGCGCCATTCGGCCCAGGCGGCGGTGTTGGCGTCGTTGTCCACCATGACCGGGACGACCAGCCGGGAGGCGATGGCGTCGCGCAGGGGTTCGTCGCGCCAGGCGAGGTGCGGGGCGAACAGCACCTTGGAGCGGTCCGCGTCGACCCAGCCGGCCGCGCCGATGCCCACCGCGTGCACGTCGTGGCGGTCGGAGAGGTCCAGGACCAGCTCGACGATGGTGTCCTCGACGACCTTGGGGCTCTTGGACTTGTCCGGCGTCTCGGTGCGCAGGGTCTCCAGGATGGTGCCGTCGGCGTCGACGACCCCGGCCATCACCTTCGTCCCCCCGATGTCGATGCCGACGGTGGGGACCCGAGGCGCGGTGAGGTGCGAGCGCCGCTCCCGGGTGCCGACAGTCCGCAGGACGGTGGCGCGGGCGGAGCCGCGGTGTGTGAAGTCGCGGTACGTGCTCATCGTCCCTGGGGGGTCTGGAGTGGCCGGGGTCGAGGTGATCCCGGCGGCGGACGGCGCCCGTCGGCCCCGATTCTGCCATTGCCGGGGGGACGGGGCTGCCGCACGGGGTCGTCGGGGGCGGCGGGGCCGGCTCCCTCCTACGGGGAGACGTCCTTCGCCGGGGGGCCGGCCGGCGAGTCCGGTCCTGAGGTCCGCTGCAGCTCGTGGCTGAGCTCCTCCAGCTCGCTGCCGCCCGCCATCTGGCGGGTGAGCTCGTCCAGCGTGACACCGTCCTTGGTGTGGCTGGCGGCCATGGCACCCCGCTTGAGCAGGACGAAGCGGTCTCCGACGAGATACGCGTGGTGCGGGTTGTGCGTGATGAGGACCACGCCGAGTCCGGCGTCCCGGGCCGCCGCGACGTACTTGAGGACGACTCCGGACTGCTTGACGCCCAGCGCGGCCGTCGGCTCGTCCAGCACGAGCACCTTGGCGCCGAAGTGGACGGCCCGTGCGATGGCGACGCACTGGCGCTCGCCGCCGGACAGGGTGCCGATCGGCTGGTCGACGTCGCGCAGGTCGATGCCCATGCGCAGCAGCGCGGAGCGGGTCGTCTCGCGCATCAGCCGGACGTCGAGGCGCTTGAAGGGGCCCACGCCGGTCGTCGGCTCGGAGCCGAGGAAGAAGTTGCGCCAGACGGGCATCAGGGGGACGACCGCCAGGTCCTGGTAGACCGTGGCGATGCCCCGGTCCAGGGCGTCGCGCGGGTTGGCGAGCGTGGTCTCCTCGCCGTCCACCAGGAAGACCCCGGCGTCGTGCCGGTGCAGCCCCGCGATGATCTTGATGAGGGTGGACTTGCCGGCGCCGTTGTCGCCGAGGACGCAGGAGATCTCGCCGGCGTGCACCTCCAGCGAGACGTCCTCAAGGGCCTTGATGTTGCCGTAGTACTTGCTGACGTGGTCGAGCTCGACCAGCGCCCGCGGCCCGGCGCCCTGCGGCCCGGTCCCCCGCGGCTCGGTGTCCTGTGGCCCGTTCGGTGCCTTGGGGGCCGTCATTTCGTCGCCTCCGCGCGCTTGCGTACCCATGCGTTGAGCAGGGTGGCCAGGAGCAGCATCGCCCCGAGGAAGAATTTGAACCAGTCCGGGTCCCACTCCGCGTACACGATGCCCTTGCTGGTCATGCCGAAGATGAAGGCGCCGACCGCCGAGCCGATCGCGGAGCCGTAGCCGCCGGTGATCAGACAGCCGCCGATGACGGCCGCGATGATGTAGGTCAGTTCGTTGCCGACACCCTCGCCGGACTGCACCACGTCATAGCTGAACAGCAGGTGCTGCCCGGAGACCCAGGCGGCGAAGGCGACCCCGAGGTAGAGCCCGATCTTCGTCCGGATCACCGGGACGCCGACCGCGCGGGCCGCGTCGGCCCCGCCGCCGACCGCGTAGATCCAGTTGCCGAAGCGGGTACGGAGCAGGACCCACGTGGCGACGGCGACGAGGACGGCCCACCACAGGAGGGTCACCTTGAGTTCGACGCCGCCGACGGTCCAGTACGAGGCGAAGAGCTTGCGGGCCGAGGGGAAGCCCTCCATGTTGCCGATGGTCTTCGTCGAGACGGTCCCGCTGATCAGCTTGGTGAAGCCCAGGTTGAGGCCGGTCAGCATCAGGAACGTACCGAGCGTGATGATGAAGCTCGGCAGTTTGGTGCGGGTCAGCATGAAGCCGTTGAACGCGCCGATGGCGAGCGTGACCAGCAACGACACGAATACGCCGACCCAGACGTTGGCCGTCATCTGGTAGCTGAACATCGACGAGATCAGCGCGGAGCTGGTGACCATCACACCGGCGGAGAGGTCGAACTCGCCGCCGATCATCAGCAGCGCCACCGGCGCCGCCATGATCCCGAGGGTCGAGGCCGCGTACAGCACCGTGCCGAAGCTGGTGGCCCGCAGGAAGCTCTCGGCGACGATCGCGAAGAACAGGAAGACGGCCACCGCGCCGACGACCGACCCGAGCTCGGGGCGGCCGAGCAGTTTGCGCAGCGGCGAGGTGCGCAGCAGTCTCTCGTCCGTCCCGGCGGGGGACGACGATCCGGAGGCCGCGGTCATCGGGTTCCCCGGTTCGTGTACTCGGCCAGCTGGGCGGCGTCCTTCGAGGTGATGACCTGCGGGCCGGTCAGGACCGGGCGGCCGCCGCCGAGCACGTTGCGGTTGTAGCGGTAGAGCCAGAGCAGGTCGACGGCCTCGTACCCCTGGAGGTAGGGCTGCTGGTCGACGGCGAAGCCGAGGGTCTTGGCCTCCAGCTCGGTGGCGACCTTGGCGTTCAGGTCGAAGGTGTCGATCTCGGCCTTGCTGCCGGCGGTCTGCTTCGCCTTGACGGCGGCGTCCGCGAACGGCGCACCGAGGGTGACGACCGCGTCGATGTCCTTGTCGGCCTGGAGCTTCGCCTCGATGGACGCCTGGACGTCGGGCATGTTGGTGCCCTCGACGTAGAGGTTCTGCATCTCGCCGTCGAAGGTCTTCTTCGCCCCGGCGCAGCGCTGCTCGTGACCGACGTTGCCCTGCTCGTGCAGGATGCACAGGGCCTTCTTGCGGCCGCGGGCGTTGAGCTCGTCGCCGACGGCCTCGCCCGCGATGGACTCGTCCTGGCCGATGTGGGTGAGCGCGCCGTACTTCTTGGACTCGGCGGAGCCCGAGTTCACCGTGATCACAGGGATACCGGCCCGGGTCGCCTTGGCCACGACGGCCTTCATCGCGTCGGGCTTGGCGAGCGTGACGATCAGCCCGTCGACCTTCTTGTCGATGGCGGCCTGGACCAGCTGGGCCTGCTGCTGTCCCTCGTCGTTGTGCGAGTACAGGAAGTTGATGTTGTCCTTGCCGGCCGCCATCTTGGCGCCCTTCTGGACGATGTCCCAGAAGGTGTCGCCGTCGCCCGAGTGGGTGACCATGGCGAAGGTCCAGCGGGGCGTGTTCACCGCGGACCGGCCCTCGGCGGCGGACTGTGCCGCACGCTCCTCCGCCCGCTTGCCGCCGGTGCTGCTGCATCCCATGAGGGAGGCGCCGAGCACCGCCGCAAGCACGGCGCCCATCGCACGTACCCCTGTCCGAACCCTTGCCACGACTCCGTGCCCTTCTTGTGCTGCTCGTTGTGCTGCTGGTGGAGCCGGGGCCCGTACGGACCCGGCCCGGCTGGGCAAGTATCCCCGAGCCGCCGCCACGGTCGCCCGGCAGGGCGCGGCGCGTGTGTCGGGACGGGGCGCGTACGGCGCCGGGGCGGCCGATTGCCGCCGTCGTCACCGTACGAGAGAAGCCGGGAAGCCTCCGACACCGTACGGAAGTCGCCGGGCGCTGTCACCGTGCGGGACGCGGAAATCGAAGGAGTGGCGCGGGGCCGGCAGGGGCGGGAGCCGGATCTGCTCGTCGCGAGGGCGGGGCGCCGGTGTGCCGCACTCCGACACAGAGCCCGCGTTTGTCAGGACATACAGTTGACAGCGTTGCCGGTGACCGGCACGTTGGGTCCATGCGCATCGGACTCATCGGCACCGGCCGGATCGGCTCCTTCCACGCGGGCGTGCTGTCCCGCCACCCCTCGGTGAAGGCCCTGGTGGTGGCGGACGCCGACCCGGCCCGCGCGGCCTCGGTCGCCGGCCTGACCGGAGCGAGCGCCGTCGGCTCCGCAGCGGAGGTGTTCGGCGCGGGCGTGGACGCCGTGGTGATCGCCTCGGCCACCTCCGCTCACGCCGAGCTGATCGGCCTGGCCGCGAAGGCCGGGCTGCCCGCGTTCTGCGAGAAGCCGGTCGCGCTGGACCTGGCGGGCACCCTGGACGCGCTGCGCGCGACGGAACAGGCGGGCAGCGTGCTCCAGCTGGGCTTCATGCGCCGCTTCGACGCGGGGTACGCGGCGGCTCGCGCCGCCGTGCGCGCCGGGGCGCTCGGCAGGCTGCACACCGTCCGGACCGTGACCTCCGATCCGGCGCCGCCGCCCGCCGCCTATCTGCCGCTCTCCGGCGGGCTGTACCGCGACTGCCTGATCCATGACTTCGACATGGTGCGCTGGGTGACCGGCCACGAGGTGACGCGGGTGTACGCCACCGGCTCGGACGCCGGGCCCGCGATGTTCCGCGAGGCAGGCGACGTGGACACCGCCGCGGCCCTGCTGACCCTCGACGACGGCACCCTCGTCACGGCGACGGCGACCCGTTGCAACGGCGCCGGGTACGACGTACGGATGGAGCTGGCGGGCGAGCGGGACCAGCTCGCGGTCGGCCTCGACGACCGCACCCCGCTCACCTCGGCGCAGCCGCAGGGCCCCGCCGCCCCGGCCGAGCCCTGGCCCGGCTTCCTGGAGCGCTTCGCCCCGGCGTACGAGGCCGAGCTGGACGCCTTCGTCCGGCTGGTGCTGGGCGAGGCGGTCAATCCGTGCGACGGCCGGGAGGCCCTGCACGCCCTGCGGATCGCGGAGGCGTGCGAGGTCTCGCGCCGGGAGGGCCGGCCGGTGGAACTGACGGAGATTCCGGGGGCCTGAGCCCGCCCACGGCACTCACCACCTGACCGGCAGACCCTCCGGTCCCCGTATGAGCATCCCCGTCCGCCAGGTCAGCTCCTCCGGATCGGCGTCCAACGCCAGCTCCGGACAGCGCTCCAGGAGCGACCCGATCGCCACCGCGGCCTCGATGCGGGCCAGTGGGGCGCCCAGGCAGTAGTGGATCCCGTGGCCGAACGCGACGTGCCCCCGGGCGTCCCGGGTGATGTCGAAGCGGTCCGCGTCCGGGTAACGGTCCGGGTCGCGGTTGGCATCGGCCAGCGCGACGAGGACCAGCTCTCCGCCGCCCGGGATCACCGTGCCGCCTATGTCGAGCGGGCAGGTGGTGAAGCGGTACGTCGGGGTCTCGACCGGGCCCGTGTACCGGAGCGCCTCCTCCACCGCGTTGTCGATCAGGCCGGGGTCCGCGCGCAGCGCCGCGAGCTGTTCCGGATGGGTGAGCAGGGCGAGCACCCCGTTGGAGATGAGGTTCACCGTCGTCTCGTGGCCGGCCACGAGCAACAGCCAGGCCATTCCCATCAGTTCCTCGACCGAGAGCCGGTCGCCCTCCTCGTCGGCCGTGTGGATCAGCGCGCTCATCAGGTCGTCGCCCGGCTGTGCGCGCTTGTCGTCGACGAGCCCGGCCAGATAGCCGTTCATGCCGTCGGCCGCCGCGCCGCGCTCCGCCGCGTCGACGGAGGACACCACGATGTTGGACCACGCCCGGAACGTCTGCCGGTCCAGGAAGGGCACCCCGAGCAGTTCACAGATGACGGACATCGGCAGCGGGAACGCCAGCGACTCGACGAGATCGGTGCCGCGGCCGGGCAGCGCCAGCATCGTGTCGAGCAGTTCCTCCGTCATCTGCCGCACCCGCGGGACGAGTTGCTGCATGCGGCGCGGGGTGAACTCCCGGGTCACCAGCTTCCGCAGCCGGGTGTGCACGGGGGCGTCCGAGCTGAGCATGGACCTCCCCGAGGCGACCTGGCTCACCCCGAGGGCGGGCGAGGCGTTGCTCCACTCCTTGGAGAGCCGCTGGTCCGCGAGCGCCGCCCGGCCCTCCTCGTACCCGACGACGAGCCAGGCGTCCGTACCCTCCGGGATGCGGACCCGGTGGACGGGGCCGCGGGCCCGCAACTCGGCGTACACGGGGTACGGGTCGCGGGTGAACCGCTCGCCGAGCGCCGCGAGGTCGACTGTCGTTTCCGTGGTCAACTCGGTCTCCTTCAGGATGGCGTGGCACTCAGCACGGTGCCCTGGGCGACAGCGCACAGGGTTTCGGCGCCGTCCTCGCCCACGGCGAACAGATCGCAGCGCGCCACCGCCTGCCGTCGGCCGGTGTGGACGACGGCCGCCCGCGCGACGAGCACGCTGCCGGTGGCGGGCCGTAGGTACTGAATGGAGAAGCCGCCGGTCAGCACGGCCGGGCCGAGCGTCGTTCCGGCGGCGAAGGTGAGCGCGTTGTCGGCGGCGTAGGAGAGCACCCCGCCGTGCAGAAAGCCGTTCTGCTGCCGGAGTTCCTCGCGGCCGTCGATCTCCAGCGTGGCCGCGCCGTTGCCGAAGGCGGTGAGCCGCGCGCCGACGAGCCTGCTGAACGGCTGGCTGTCGAGCACCTTCTGCGCCGTCCCCAGGTCGAGCACCGTCATGACGTTCCTCTCTGTCACCAGCGCACGGGGAGCCTGCGCGCCCCGCGGATCAGCATGCCCGGCAGCCAGTCCGGTTCCCCGGCGTACGGATCGAGCACGAGTCCGGGGCAGCGTTCCAGCAGGGTCCGGATCGCGATGCGGCCCTCCATCCGGGCCAAGGGCGCGCCCAGGCAGAAGTGGATCCCGTGCCCGAAGGCCAGGTGCCCCTGCGTCTCGCGGCGGATGTCGAAGCTGTCCGGCTCCGGATAGCGGCCCGGGTCGTGGTCGGAGCCGGCCAGGGACACCAGGACCGGGTCACCGGCCGCGATGACGATGGAGCCGATCGTGACGGTCTCCCGGGCGAAGCGGAAGGTGGCCGTCTCCACGGGGCCCTCGTAACGGAGCATCTCCTCGACGGCCCCGTCGATGAGTCCGAAGTCGGCCCTCAGGTCAGCCAGTTGCCTCGGGTGGTCGAGCAGCGCCCGAACCCCGTTGGAGATCAGATTGACCGTGGTCTCGTGACCCGCGACGAGCAGCAGGAAGGCCATGCCGACCAGTTCGTCGGACGACAGAGCGTCGTCGTCCTCGTACCGCGCGGCGATCAGCGCGCTCAGCAGGTCCTCGCCCGGCGAGCGCCGCTTGTCCTCGATCAGTTCGGCGAGGTAGCCGCCCATGGCGCGCACCATGTCGCTCTCCTCCTGCGCACCGGCCGGGGAGACCACCGCGTTCGACATCACGCGAAAGGCGTCCCGGTCCAGGTCGGGCACGCCGATGAGCTCGCAGATGACGGTCATCGGCAGCGGGAACGCGAGGGCGTCCACGAGATCCGCCCGGCCGGCCGGCAGCATCGCGTCGAGCAGTCCGTCGGTGATCTGCTGCACCCTCGGCCGCAGCGACTCGATCCGGCGCGGGGTGAACTCCCGGGCGACCAGCTTGCGCAGCCGGGTGTGGTCCGGGGGGTCCATCTCCAGCATGTTGGCGTTGATCGGGTCGCCCGTGCCCGCCTGGCCGGGCAGCGTCCGCCAGTCCTTGCCGAACCGCTGGTCGGCCAGGACCGCGCGCCCCTCGTCGTATCCGACGACGAGCCACACCCGGTCGAAGTCATCGGTCCGGATGGTGTGCACCGGACCCTCGGCGCGCATCTTCGCGTAGTACGGGTACGGATTCGCGGTGAAGTCCGCCACTCCGCGCAGATCTGCATCGACATCGGACATGGGCCCGCCCTCCCGGTCTGATCGGGCCGGCCGCCAGGACCGGCCTGTTCAGCGTATGCCGCCGGGGCCGGTCCGGGCGGAGGGTTCAGGACAGGCCGGGTCCGTCGTCGTCCTCCAGGAGGCCCGCGTCGTGGACCAGCAGGGCGATCTGGACCCGGTTGTTGAAGTCGAATTTGGCGAGAATCCGTGACACCTGGGTCTTCACCGTGGCCACGCTCAGATAGAGCGCGGCAGCGATCTCCGCGTTGGAGCGGCCGTGCCCGACGGCGATCGCCACCTCGCGTTCCCGTTCGGCGAGCAGGGTCAGGCGCCGGCGGGCCCGTTCCGCACGGTCCTGCCTCTCCTCCCGGCCGGGGCCGGCGGCGCGGGCCATCAACTGCCGGGTGACCGCGGGTGACAGGACCGGGTCACCGGCCGCAACCCGTCGCACGGAGTCGACGATCTGGGCCGGCGGGGTGTCCTTGAGCACGAAGCCGGCGGCTCCGGCACGGATGGCACGCAGGACCTGTTCGTCGGCGTGGAACGTGGTCAGGACGATGATCTCGGGGGCCTCCGGACGGCCGCGCAGCATCTCGGTGGCGGTCAGCCCGTCCATCACCGGCATCCGGATGTCCATCAGGACCACGTCCGGACCGAGCTGTTCGACGAGTGCGGCCACCTCACTGCCGTCGGCCCCCTCCCCCACGATGTCGATGTCGGCGGCGCCGCCGAGCATCAGGGCGAGCCCGGCCCGCACGAGCGGGTCGTCGTCGACGATGAGCAGCCGCACGGGCCGGCCGGCAGGGGCGGGAGTCGGGGTGGTCATGACGACCACGGTAGCCAGGCCCGGACCCCGAACCCGCCGCCCGGTCCCGGGCCGTGGTCGAGCCGGCCCCCGGCGAGGGTGGCGCGCTCGGTCAGACCGATGAGCCCCTGCCCGGATCCGGGTACCTGCTCGAAGGGCTCGGTGGGGGCCGGGTTGCGCACCTCGACGGTGATGCCCTGCCCCGGCCCGCCGCTGACCGTGACGGTGACCTCGGCGCCGGGTGCGTGCTTACGGGCGTTGGTCAGGCCCTCCTGCGCGATGCGGTAGACGGTGCGGCCGGTGGCGGCGGGCGCTGCCTCAGGGTCGGTGAGGCCGTTGTCGAGGGTGACCTTCATCCCGGCCAGCCGGGACTCGGCGACCAGTGCGTCCAGCGTGGCGAGGGTGGGCTGCGGCCGGTCGCCCTCGTCGTCCCGGGGGCTGCGCAGCACGCCGATGATCTCGCGGAGGTCCTGGAGCGCCTCGTGCGCGCTGTCCCGGATGACCCCGGCGGCACGGGCCACCTCGGCCGGGGGTGCGTCGGGCCGGAATTCCAGGGCGCCGGCGTGGACGCTGAGCAGGGTCAGCCGATGGGCGAGGACGTCGTGCATCTCGCGGGCGATGTCCTCGCGGGCCAGCCGCTGTGCCTGTTCGGCGCGGAGTCCGGCCTCGGTCTCGGCGCGCCGGGCGCGCTCGCGCAGGGTGACGACGAGCTGGCGTCTGGAACGGACGACCATGCCCCAGCTGAGCACCAGCAGGATCAGCAGCACGCCGATGACCGTGGACGCGATGAACGAGGTACTCGGGTCGGGGCGCAGATAGGGCTGGATGGGGGCAACCGCCAGGGCGCCGGCGCCGACGAGGGCGACGGGTCGGAACGGCCGGTGCACGGCCACGCTGAACAGCGCCACCAGCAGGGCTCCGGCTGCGACGGGCTCCACGGTGGACACCACCGTCAGCGCCACGGCGAGACCGACCGGCCATCGCCGCCGCACCCACAGCGCGCAGCAGGCGGCAGCGCCGATCAGCGAGTCGACGAAGACGATGCCGTCCGGTGTGCTCTGGTCGGCGTCGATCGCGGCGACGGTCACCATCCCCAGTCCCGCGGCGCAGAGGAACGCCACGATGTCGACGACCCAGTCGCGCACGGTACGGCGGGAACGGGTCCCCCGGTCGCCGGGCAGCTCGGGGTCGGCCATCGCCGAGGGCAGCAGCCAGGGATACTCCGTGCGCGTCATATCGGCAAAGCTACGCAGCGGATTCCCGGCTGCCGGTGGTTCGGGTCCGAGAGGCGACCAAAGTCGGGCAAGGAAAGACTTTCGGCCCAGCAGTGCAGACGACCGGCCGACGCGGGGGCGGCTGCCCGCACGCCAGGCTCGCTTCCATGAAGAAAATCTGCGAGACGGTCGGCTTCCTGGTGTTCGTGCAGGGCGTCGCCGGACTGCTCCATGAATGGATCGACTGGTTCAGCTTCTTCAGTCTGGTGCCGCGACTGCCGTTCATCCGCGACTACTCGCTGTTCGTCAGCATCGTGCTGGTGGTGACGGGGGCCGCCGTCATGATCGCGTCGGACTCGGTCAAGGAGTAGCCGGGGCCGGGGAACGGGGGAGGTCAGGGAGTGGTCGCGTCCGCGCTGCGGCGCCCCCAGGCCGTGCCCGCCAGCACCAGGAGCGCGCCCGCCACTCCGGGCAGACCCAGCCGTTCGCCGCCGATCGCGATGCCGACGGCGGCGGCCCAGAGGGGTTCGGTACCGAGCAGGAGGCTGACCCGGGACGGCGAGGTGCGGCGTACGGACCACATCTGCACGAAGAACGCGAAGAGCGTGCAGAAGACCGACAGGAAGAGCAGCCCGCCCCACTCCCGGACGCCGAACCCGGCCGCGACCGACCACGGTGACTCACCGGTGCCGGGAACGGCGGCCAGGAGGGCGAAGACGGCGACTGCGCTGCCGAGCTGGACGGTGGTCAGCGACAGCGAGTCCGCCGACCGGACGGACTTGATACGCGCCATCAGCAGGACGTGAAGGGTGCGGGCGAGGGCGGCGAGGAGCATCAGCAGATCGCCCGCGGAGGGAGTGGTGAATCCGCCGCCCTGGGTCAGCAGCACCACACCGGCGACGGAGAGTCCGGCGGCGGCGAGGAAGGCCCCGGTCGGCCGGACCCGGGTCACCGCGGCCTCGGCGAGCGGAGTGAAGATCATGGTGAGGCTGATGATGAGCCCGGCGTTGGTCGCCGAGGTGTGCACGATGCCGTACGTCTCGACCAGGAAGATCCCGCTGAGCACCAGGCCGAGCAGCCCCGCGCCCCGCCATTGGGCCGCGCTCAGCGCCGCAAGCCGGCGCCGTCCGGCGATCACCAGGACGGGCAGCACGACGGCGAACCTGAGCACGAGGACGGCGATGACGGTCTGCGCCGTGGTGATGCCCTTGGCGGCGAGATAGCTGGAACCCCAGACCACCGCGACCAGCAGCACGGGCAGATCGGTGAGCCACGCCCGGCGCGGCGGGGCGAGGGAGGGCACGGCGATCGAGGACACCCGGGTCTCCTGGTTCTCCACAGGCATGGTGTGGAGACCTCACTGGCTCGCACGCGGAACGATCACGGTACCGGCCGCACTCCTAGAATGGCGAGCCCGGGACCGGTCCGACCGCGGCCGTCCCGCACCTCACCGAGCACGGAGTCGCCAGATGGCGGGAGCACGCCAGGACGGAAGGGTCGAACGGGGCAACCGCACCCGGCAGCTGGTCCTCGCGCACGCGGCGGCGGTCGCGTCGGTGGAGGGCCTGGAGGGCCTCTCGCTCGGCCGGCTCGCCACCGAGCTGCGGCTGAGCAAGAGCGGTGTGTTCGCCCTCTTCGGCTCCAAGGAGGAGCTCCAACTGGCCACCGTGCGCGCCGCGGTCGCGGTCCACGACGAACATGTCGTACAGCCGGTGCGGGCCGTTCCCGCCGGGCTGGGGCGGATCCGGGAGCTGTACGAGCGCTGGATCGCGT
>NZ_JBHVWF010000125.1:0-23569 GCF_042882365.1 Streptomyces sp. NPDC058221
GCCTCCCACAACCCCCCCGCGGCGCGTCCGCGCCGCGCGCGCCCGGGGGCGCCCCGCCCCCCCCCCCCCCGCCCGCCCCCCCCCGCACGGGCCTGTTCGTGCCCGGCGGGCTTGTCCGGTGCGGCAGCGTGAAATCAACCGAGCCGGGACAGGACGTCCGCGCCGAACGCCCTGCGCAGCGGGTCATCCGCCGCGCACCACGCGACCGCCGCCTGCCGGGTCTCCTCGCCGCCGCGCTCGCGCAACGCCTCCGCCGACGCGTGCCAGTTGTCCAGGTCCGGGCCGCCGTACCGCAGGGCCCGTCGTGCCAGCTCCTCGAACGGGGCCCGGATTCCCAGCTCCGTCTCCAGGAGCGTGGTGATCGCGCCGTGTCCCGTCTGCTGGTCCCGGCCTGCGAACGGAGCTCCGTTCCGCACCAGTTCGACGGTCAGCGTCTGCCCGCCGTCCACGACGGCACGCTCCACCACGACCTCGTGCGACGCCGTGTCCCCGTACGCCTCCAGCAGGCCGTCGCGCATCTCCTGTTCCAGGTCCACGTTCAGCATGCGCCGTGCCTCGGCGAGCGCCTCCTCCAGTGCCCCGTCCGGCGCTCCCGCACCGTGGCGCAGCAGCGCGCGTACCGTCTCCAGGGAGCCCCGCCGGGCTGCCAGGACCAGGGGCGACTCGCCCTCGGGGCCCGGCAGACAGGGGTCGGCGCCGTGGGAGAGCAGCGTCTGCGCGGTCCGTGCGTGGCCGAGCCCCACCGCCCAGCGCAGCGCCGTGAACCCGAACTGCTCACGCAGATCCGGCCGCGCCCCGGCGGCCAGCAGCGCCTCGACCACCTCGGTGTGACCGCCGCACGCCGCCCCGCAGAGGGGCAGGTCGCCGGACTCGGGCCCGCACGCCCGGTCGGGGTCGGCGCCCGCGGCAAGGAGCAGCCGCACCGCACCGGGCCGGTCCGAGACCGCCGCCAGATAGAGCGCGCTCGTGCCCTCCTCGTCGGACGTCTCGGCGGACACACCGGCGCGGAGCAGCCGTACGACGGCGTTCTCACCGTCGTACAGGGCATCGATCAGGCCCTGTTCGCCCGTCGCCGCTTCCGCCATCGGATCTTCTGCCACATTTCGACTGTAATACGCTGCGCGCCGCGGCCCGTTGCGGGCTGCGGCGTCTCACGTCGTGCAGTCCAGCACCGTGCGGCACAGCCCGCACCGCGCCCGTACCCGGCCGCGCACCGGAACCCCGTTGCGCTGATGGCAGGTCGGGCACGGGAAGGCGACGCGGAGCCCGTCCCGGGTGGTCTCGAAGGTGTACGGGGCCTCGGGGCCCGGAGCCGCACCCGCGCCGGGATGGTCCTGGGCGTACCGCCGGTCCTTGGCGTACCGGCGGCGGCCCGCCCAGCCGGCCGCCGTCAGCGGCGGCTGCAGGCTCTCGCGCAGCGCCTGTGCCCGCCCCTTCGTGTAAGCCGTGTAGGCCTGCGGGCTGGTGAACCACGGCGAGGGGTCCTCGTCGAAGGCGAGCGCCCGCTTCGCCAGGACGTACCCGAACTCCTCAGGGGTGAGGTAGCCGAGCTTCTGGCTGGAGGTGGCGTCCTCCCGGAAGGCGTCCAGCAGCAGCCAGCCCGCGCCCAGATAGGCCGCCGCGGTGTCGGTGAGGATCTCGTTGTCGCGGGTGCCGGGGAACTCCAGGTCGAGCCGGTGCAGCAGGACGTGCATGACCTCGTGCGACAGCGCGGCGCCGATGTCCCTGCGATGGGTACGGAACCTGTCGTTGAGCTCGATGAAGTACTCGGGGCCGGCGGCGAGTTCGACGCTTCCGGCATGCTCCATCGACCGGAACGCGACGATCATGCGGGCGTCCGGAAGATGCAGGTGCTGCACCATCGCGCGCGCCACGCGCTGGGCGCCGAGGTGCAGATCGTCCGAATCGGCGAAGGCGGCGTCGGCGGGCAGGAAACTGGGCGCGAAACGGTGGACACCGTCGTAGGAGAGCCGCCGGTACAGCGCGGTGATCGCCGACCGGACGGTGGCGAGGTGCGGGAAACCGTGCACCACCGGACTGCCATGGGGGCTGTCGCTCACGCCCTCACCCCCGTCCGCGCCGCTCGGCTCCGCCCCACTGTAGCCGGGGCCGGGCGGGCGGGCCGGGGGAAGGGTCCGGCCGGTCAGACCCCGCTGCCGGCAGCGGGGTCCGTACGGACGGGCAGTCCCGGGCCCAGCTCCGCGTACGGCGCTCCCGCGCCCTCCACCTCCAGCACCCACACCTCATTGGCGCCGTTCCGCAGCACCGGACCCGGCACGTACAGCGTCCGCTGCGGGCCCGCCGACCAGTACCGCCCGAGGCAGAACCCGTTCACCCAGACGAATCCGCGCGTCCAGCCCGGCAGTTCCAGCCCCGCGTGCCCGGTGCCGGCCGCGTCCGCGAGCTCGAAGCCGCCCCGGTACAGGCCGCCGCGCCCCGACCCGTCGACCGGTGCGAACGGGACGCCGGCCACCGCCTGTTCCCCGAACGCGTCGAGCCGCAGCGCCCGCGCCCGTACGCCGTGCAGAAACTGGCGCTCGTGCAGCACCCCGCCGGTGATCCCCTTGGCCTCGCCCAGCCGCGGCCCGTAGTTGACCCGGCCCAGCGACTCCACCCACAGCTCGACCCCGGCGGGCCCGGCCACCGGCTCCTCCAGGGTGCCGTCCTCCTCGCTCAGGACGCCCTTGCGGACACCGTCCACGTACACCACCGCCCGGTCCCTGAGCCCCGAGACACCCAGGGTGTACGGGCGGCGCGGGCCCGGGACGTCCACCCGGTAGCGCACCAGACCGCGGTCGACGCCCAGCTCCTCGAACGTCGGCGGAACGCCGGATTCCGGCCGCTCCTCGTCGCCGAGCGTCTCCAGCACGTCCTGGAGCGGCGCCCAGTCGGTCAGTGCGGCCCGCAGCGGTGCGGCAAGTCCGGCGGGCTCGGCCGGCAGCTCGGGCAGCGGGCCGTCCGCGTACTCGGCGAGTACCTTCCGGAACAGCCAGAACTTCTCCGTGGGCCGCCCGTACTCGTCGACCGGCGCGTCGTAGTCGTACGACGTCACCGTCGGCAGGAGCTCCTGGTCCTGGAGCGGACCCGAGCGGTTGGCGCCCGCCCAGCCGCCGAAGTTCGTCCCGCCGTGCGCCATGTAGATGTTGACCGACGCCCCGCACTCCAGGATCTCCCGCAGGGCGTCGGCGGCCTGTGCCGGATCCCGCACGACCGGCGGCGCCCCCCAGTGCTCGAACCAGCCGCACCAGAACTCCATGCACATCAGCGGACCCGCGTCCTGATGGCGCCGGAGCACCCGGAAGGCCTCGCGCGCGCCCGACCCGAAGTTCGCCGTGGCGAGCAGACCGGGCACCGAGCCGCCCGTGAGCATGTGGTCCTCGGGCCCGTCGGAGGTGAACAGCGGGACGCTCACGCCGTACTCGCCGAGCATCGCCGCCACCCGGTCCAGGTAGACCCGGTCGGTGCCGTAGCTGCCGTACTCGTTCTCCGCCTGCACCATGATCACCGGGCCGCCGCGGTCGATCTGCCGCTCGGCGACCTGGGGGAGCAGCTCGGCGAACCACCGCCGCACCGCGTCCAGATAGCCGGCGTCCCTGGTCCGCACCCGGCGGCCGAACTCCCCGGTCACCCAGACGGGCAGTCCGCCGTTCTCCCACTCCGCGCAGATGTACGGGCCCGGGCGGACGATCGCCCACAGGCCGGCCCGCTGAGCCGCGTCCAGGAACCGGCCGAGCGCCGCGACGTCCCGGAAGCGGCCCGGCTGCGGCTCGTGGAGGTTCCACGGCACATACGTCTCGACACAGTTCAGGCCCATCGCCCGCAGCATCGACAGCCGGTGATCCCACTGTGCCTCGTGCACCCGGAAGTAGTGCAGGGCGCCCGACAGCAGTCGTACGGGCTGCCCGTCGAGCCGGAAGTGGTCGTCGTCGCCCACCGTGAAGTCAGCCATCGTGCTCGTTCTCTCCTGTGCGGGCGGCCCGGGCCGCCGCGCCCCGGCAGCGGCGGAATGCGGCACCTGCGACGGAGCGGGCGAACCCGGGAGGAATGTCGCGACCCAGCCTCACCCCCTGGCGTGCGGCCGGTCCATGGACAAAGATCACTGCTGTTTGGACGCAGCACACCGCTGCCGTGGCACGATGCGAGGACCGGGGAGCGAAGGCCGATGTACCACACCTGGATGCGCTTCTTCACCCCGAGCCCGCTCCACCACCGCCTCGGCCTGGTCTGTCTCGGGGTGGGACTGCAGCACGGCACGCTGCCCACCGTCGGGCCCCGGACCCTGGACCACCACGTGGCCGTGGTCATCAGCTCGGGCAGCGGATGGTTCGCGGGGCCCGACGGGCGGCGGACGCCCGTCACCGGGCCCAGCCTGATCTGGCTGACCCCGGGTACCCCGCACCACTACGGCGCCGACCCGGTCACCGGCTGGGACGAGAGCTTCGTCGACTTCACCGGCCCGGCCACCACCACGTACACCGAGCTCGGCTACATCGAGCCGGACCGCCCCCTCGTCCCGCTCTCCGACACGGCCGCACCACGGGCCGCGATCGGCCGGATGGTGAGGGCGGCGCGGCGCGGGAACCCGCTGCTGGAGGTGGAGACCGGTGCGGCCGTCCATGAACTGCTCGTCGCGCTGCGCCGGGCCCGCGCCGATGTGAGCCCCGACGGCGACCCGGTGCTCCAGGCCCTGACCAGGGACGCGTTCCAGCCGCTCTCGGTCGCCGAGCACGCCGCCCGGCACGGCATGACCCCCGCCGAACTGCGCACGGCCGTTCGGCGCGGGGCGGGGTGCAGCCCGAAGGACTACCTGCTCGGCATCCGGCTCGGCCGTGCCAAGGAGCTCCTGGCCACGAGTGATCTGCCGGTCGCGGCCGTCGCCCGCCGCGTCGGGTACGACGATCCGGCGTACTTCTCCCGGCTGTTCGCCCGTCGCGTCGGCACGGCCCCGGTCCGCTTCCGCGAACAGCAGGGGCGCAGTGTGCCGGGCGGCTGGAGCGACCGGGTGCCCGACCCGGACCATCCGCCGACGATCAGTCCGTAGCGTCTTCCGTTCGGATCAGGCCGGGCTCGTGTGCCCCGGTGCCGCCCCCCGATGGCCGGACCGCCGGACCATCTAAGCTCGATGACCATGACCACGAGCGACATCGACGATTCCGTAGGCGCCGAACTGAACCGGCTGCGCGAGAGCATCGACAACATCGACGCGGCTGTTGTCCATATGCTCGCCGAGCGCTTCAAGTGCACTCAGCAGGTGGGCCACCTCAAGGCCGCCCACCAGCTCCCCCCGGCCGACCCGGCCCGGGAGGGCCGCCAGATCGCCCGGCTGCGGCAGCTGGCGGAGAGCGCCCACCTGGATCCGGCGTTCGCCGAGAAGCTGCTGAACTTCATCGTGGCCGAGGTCATCCGTCACCACGAGCGGATCGCCGAGGAGTCGGCGAACGGTACGGGCGCCGACGCGCGGGCCTGAGGGCCCCGCACCCGCCTTCCGTAACCGCCCGCCGGCCGCCGCCCCCTCAGGGGGAGATCTCCTCCAGCGGGCGGTTCGCCGTTTCCTCGGCCAGTGTTCCCGCCACCACCGCGCCCACCACGGCCACCGCACCCAGCATCACGAACACCGCCGCGACGCTGTCACCCGCCGCGTAGACCACGCCGACCAGGATCGGGCCGAGGATCACACCCAGGCGGTTGACCGCGCCGCCGACGCTGCAGCCCAGGGCCCGCATCCGGGTCGGGTACAGCTCGGGTGTGTACAGATACAGGCAGATGTTGGAGCCGAAGAAGCCGACCGCGGACAGGGACGTCCAGAGCAGGACCTGGGCGGGGGAGTGGGCGCCCAGCGCGGCGAGGGTCAGCAGGAGCGCGGCCGAGGCGCCGAGGCAGATCGCGAAGATCCGGCGGCGGCCCATGACGTCCACCGTCAGCGCGACCAGCAGACAGCCGAGCAGACCGGCGACCGAGGTCACCGTGGAGTAGAGCAGGGCGTCGGAGAGCGTCAGGCCGTACTCGTCCTTGTAGATGGTGGGCAGCCAGGACGTCACGCCGTAGTTGACGAAGTAGCCGGTGAACCAGATCGCGCCGACGACCAGTGTGCGGCGCCGGTAGCGGCCGGTGAACAGGCCGCGGACGCCGCTCGCGGCGCGTTCCGCCGGGGTGGCGGCGGCCGAGGCCGGCGCCGGTTCCGGCGTCGGTGAGGGGCCGAGCGGCGGAGGCAGCGGTTCGCCCGTGGCCGCCGACACCTTGGCCTCGATCAGTGACATCACCGTCTCGGCCTCCGTGAGCCGGCCCCGGTCCGCCAGCCAGCGCGGTGACTCCGGGACCCTGCGCTGGACGAGGAAGGCCAGCAGACCCGGCACGGCGGCGATCGCGAACATCACCCGCCAGCCCGCCGCCGGGACCACCCAGGCCGCGACCAGGGCGCCGATGGTGAGACCGGCCGGGAAGACGAGCTCGTACAGCAGGACGAAGCGGCCCCGTTTGAAACTCCGGGTGATCTCGCTGATGAAGGCCGCGGCCACCGGCACCTCGCCGCCGATCGCGAGCCCCTGCACGAAGCGGAGCGCCAGAAAGGGGGTGAGCGAGGTGCAGGCGGTCAGCGCCAGGCTGACCAGGCCCGAGGCGGCGACGCAGTACGCGATCACCTTCACCCGGCCGTAGCGGTCGGCGAGCCGCCCCGACAGCAGGGCGCCGATGAGCATGCCGACCGAGCCGACGGTGAGGACCGCTGTGGCATCGCCCGTGGTCAGGTGCCATTCGTCGCGCAGCTCCGGCATGGCATAGGCGATCAGCAGCTGGTCGAAGGCCTCGAAGAAGGTGACGACCCCCACGATGAGGCGGACGGTGACGTGCCAGCGGGACAGGGGCAGCCGTTCGAAGCGGGCTGCGATGGCGGCGCGCGTGGTACCGGCCGGCGGTGGGCCCGGTACGGCGTCCTTCGAGGTGTCGGTGCTCATCCAGGGTTCCTCCTGCTCCGCGTGGAGCCGGAGCGGTTGGGGAGCCAGGCGTACGGCTTGCAGAGGGGGCCGGGAGTGAGCCGAGCGTACCGGTGAGGAACGGCTTCACGACGCTCGTGAGCTGGTGGAACCGAGCGGTGTCCCCATGGGATCTCTGCAAGTGCCTAGCTTCTTAGTGCTTAAGTTTTATCCGCCCAGGGGTGGATGCCGTCAAGACCTCCGAGGCGAAAGAGTTTTTCCCGAGGGGGCTTGCGGTCGATTACTTAAGGGCTTAGCTTTTTAGGCCTGAGGTAACCGAAATGACAGCAGGAGGCCAACTGATGCTTGCCGACGAGGTGTTGGTCGCGGGGCAGTGGCGCCAGGGCCGTGGAGCCCTCATCGAAACGGTCGACCCGGCCACCGGCCGGATCATCGCCACCGTGCACGCCGCATCCCTCGACGACGTGGAGGAGGCCGCCGCTGCGGCCTCCCGCGCAGCCCGGGACCCCGCCTGGCGCGAGCTGCCCGCCCACCTCCGCGCCCGGCTGCTGCACCGCGTCGCCGACCTCGTCGAGGAGAGCGCCGACCGGCTCTCCGCCCTGCAGACCGCCGACACCGGAAAATGCCGCACCGAGACCCGCGCCCTCGTCCTCAGCGCCGCCGGCACCTTCCGCTACACCGCCGCCGCCCTGGAGACCGCCGAGGACGCCCTCACCCCGGCCCGCGGCCCGTACGTCACGATGAGCGTCCACGAACCCATCGGCGTCGTCGGCGCGATCACCCCCTGGAACTCGCCGATCGCCAGCGACGCCCAGAAGCTGGCCCCCGCACTCGCAGCCGGCAACGCCGTCCTCCTCAAGCCCGCCGAGTGGACACCCCTGGTCGCCCTCGCGCTCGGCCGCCTGGTCCACCAGGCACTCACCGAGGCCGCACTGCCCACCGCGCTGCTCTCCGTGCTGCCCGGCCGCGGCAGCGTCATCGGTGACGCGATCGTCCGCCACCCCGCCGTCGGGAAGGTCACCTTCACCGGCGGTACGGCCACCGGCCGCACCCTCGCCCACATCGCCGCCGACAAGCTGATGCCGCTGTCACTGGAGCTCGGCGGCAAGTCGCCGACCATCGTGCTGGAGGACGCCGACCTGGAACAGGCCCTGGCCGGCGTCATGTACGGCGTCTTCTCCTCCAGCGGACAGAGCTGCATCGCCGGTTCTCGGCTCTTCGTCGCCCGCTCCCGCTACGAGGAGTTCCTCGGCGAACTCGTCGCCCGTACCGAGAAGTTGCGTGTCGGACCCGGCACCGACCCCGGCACCCAGGTCGCCCCGCTCGTCCACCACCGCCACCGCGACAGCGTCGCCGCCCATGTCGACCTGGCCCGCGCCGAGGGCGCCACCGTCCGCTGCGGGGGAGCGGCCCCCGACGGCGAGGAGTACCGCGACGGCGCCTACTACCTGCCCACCGTCCTGGACGGGCTGCCCAACACCGCCCGCGTCTGCCAGGAGGAGATCTTCGGCCCCGTCCTGATCGCCCTGCCCTTCGACGACGAGGACGATCTCGTCGCCCAGGCCAACGACAGCGTGTACGGACTGGCCTGCGGAATCTGGACCCGCGACCACGCCAGGGCCTGGCGCCTGGCCCGCCGCATCGACGCGGGCACCGTCTGGATCAACACGTACAAACAGTTCAGCATCTCCACCCCGTTCGGCGGGCTGAAGGACAGCGGCATCGGCACCGAGAAGGGCCGCGACCTCATCCGCGGCTACCAGCGGCAGAAGTCCCTCTACTGGGCCACCGACACCACCCCACTGCCCTGGGCCACCCACTGACACCGCAGCCCCACATATCCGAGCGGGAGAACGCCATGCCCCACGAGAACCCCCAGCCCGTCGCCCGGCTGCGCGCCCTGCGCTCCGTCGAACTGCACACCCCCGCCTTCACCGAGTCCGCCGACTTCTACTCCGAGGTCTGGGGCCTGGAAGCCGTCGAACGCGAGACGGACGCCACCTGGCTGCGCGGCACCGGCGAGGAACACCACGTCCTCCACCTCGCCCGCGGCGAGCAGAACGGCCTCGGACGCATCACCTTCGCCGTCGCCACCCCCGCCGAGATCGACGAGGCCGCCCGCCGCCTCCTCGCCCGCTCCATCGTCCCGGTCGCCGGCCCCGGCCCCCTCGACCAGGTCGGCGGCGGCTACGGACTCCGCTTCACCGACCCCGAGGGCCGGCTGATCGAACTCAGCGCCCAGACCCACGCCGTCACCCCGCGCGGCCGGGACGCCGCCGTCCCCGTCGGCGTCACCCACACCGTCCTCAACACCACGGACATCGACGCCGCCGTCGCCTTCTACACCTCGGTACTCGGCCTGCGCGTCTCCGACTGGTCCGAGCACCAGATGGCGTTCCTGCGCTGCAACGCCGACCACCACTGCATCGCCTTCAACCAGGCCGAGTGGACCTCGCTCAACCACGTCGCCTACGAGATGACATCGGTCGACCACTTCATGCGCGGCCTCGGCCGGCTGCGCCACCACGGCATCACCCCCCAGTGGGGACCCGGCCGGCACGGACCCGGCAACAACACGTTCTCCTACTTCACCGACCCCGCCGGACTCGTCTGCGAATACACCTCCGAGGTCGCCCAGATCGTCGAGGACGCCTGGATCGCCAAGGTCTGGCGCCGCACCCCCGACCTCTCCGACCTCTGGGGCACCGCCGGCCCGCCCTCGCCCGGAATCCGCTGCCACATGGCGGGCACCCCCGACCCCGGACCCCTCGCCGGCACAGCAGCTTGCGCCGACACCACCGAAGAGGTGACCGCATGACCGCCACTCTCACCCCCCGCCCGGAAACACCCAGCCGCCCCGCCCGCCCCGTGCGCCGCATCGGCCTCGTCGGCTGGGGAGCCATCGGACGCGTCGTCGGCACCGCACTCGCCGAAGGACACATCCCCGGCGCCGAACTCACCTGCATCATCGACAACCGCCCCCTCGTCGACGCCCCCGCACCCCAGCTGTCCTTCGAGGACGCACTCGACGTCTGCGACCTGATCGTCGAAGCAGCGGGCCAGGCAGTCGTACGGGAATGGGCCGAGCGGGTCCTGAACAGCGGCGCCGACCTGCTGATCGCCTCCACCGGCGCACTCGTCGACCCCGAACTCACCGGCCGGCTGCGCGCCGCCGGACCCGGACGCGTCTACTTCACCGGCGGGGCCGTCGGCGGACTCGACCTCCTCCAGGCCGTCCGCGGCCTGGGCCCCCTCACCTCCGTCACCCTCACCACCACCAAACTGCCCGGCACCCTCCACCAGCCGTGGATGGACGCCGAGCTGACCGAACGGCTGCGCACCACCACCGAACCCGTCGAGGTGATGCGCGGCACCGCAGTCGACGTACCGGTCAAATTCCCCCGGTCCACCAACGTGGCCGCATCCGTCGCGCTCGCCACCGGCGACCCCGCCCTCGTCGAGGTCGTCGTCGTCGCCGACCCCGCCGCCACCCTCACCCGGCACGTCATCGAAGCGGCAGGTCCGCACGGCAGCTACCGCTTCGAGGCCGCCCACCGGCCCGACGCCGCGAACCCCGCCACCAGCCAGGTCGTCCCGTACGCCGTGCTCCGCAGCCTCGGCGCCGTGGTCGGCCGGGCGGGACAGATCCTGTGACCGCCGCCCCTGCCGCCCTCGCCGCCGGAGCCGTGCACACCCGGGAGGCCGGCGACCCCGACGCGCCCCTGCTGCTCTGCCTGCACGGCATCGGCTCCTCCTCCGCCGCCTTCACCCCCCAGCTCGACCGACTCGCCGACCAGGTACACGTGGTGGCCTGGGACGCACCCGGCTACGCGAACTCCCCGGATCCGGACCACGCCCCCGGCCTCGACGGCTACGCGGACACCGCCGCCGCCCTCATCCGCGAACACGGCGGCCCCGCCCACGTCCTCGGCGTCTCCTGGGGCGGCGTCATCGCGCTGCGCCTCGCCGCCCGCCACCCGGAACTCGTCGCCTCGCTGATCGTCGCCGACTCCAGCCGCGGCTCCGGCACCCACCCGGACAGGGCGAAGGCCATGCTCGGGCGCGCGGAACAGCTCGCCGCCGAAGGGCCCCAGGCCTTCGCCGCGGCCCGCGGTCCCCGCCTCGTCTCGGCCGCCGCACCCCCCGCACTCGTCGAACGCGTCGTCACCACCATGGCCGCCTCCGTCCGCAGCCCCGGCTACGGATACGCCGCCGAGGCCATGGCGGGCGCCGACCTCACCGACGAGCTGCCCGCCATCACCGCACCGGCCCTCGTCCTGTGCGGCGAACAGGACACCGTCACCGGCACCGACGAGTCGCAGGCCATCGCCGGCGCACTCGCCACATCCGTCTACGTCACCCTCTCCGGCGCCGGACACCTCGCCAACCAGGAACGGCCCGAGGCCTTCAACGCCTGGGTCCGCGCCCACCTCCACGTCGTCGCCCGCGTTCCCGCGTAACGACGGACCACCCAGCCCCACCACCGAACCAAGGAGCATCTCGTGCCCATCGACAACACCCCGTACGAGACCGACGGTGACCTCGCGAAGTACACCGACTCACTCATCGCCACCAAGGACTCCCGCGAGCCCGACTGGGACACCCTCTCCTTCCAGGAGAAGGCCGGCGCCCAGTACCGCCGCGCCCAGATCCGCTACGTCGGCTCCGGCGCCACCGGCAACCACGAGAGCGACAACCGCATCCTCCCGTCCGGCGGCTTCACTCTTTCCAACATGCTGCTCCCGCCGGGCGCCGAAGGACCCGAGCACACCCACCACGACGTCGAGGAGGCCTTCTTCGTCCTGGAGGGCCAGGTCAGGGTCGGCATCCACCGCGGCGCCGGCGAGGCCGAGTACCGCACCCTCGGCTACCGCGACATGATCGTCGTCCCCGCCGGAGTGGCCCGCTCCCTGAAGAACGAGGGCGACACCGACGCCCTGTTCTGCGTCATCATCGGCACGCAGAAGCCGCAGGTCCCGACGTACCCCGAGCACTCCCCGATGCACGGCGTCACCCGCGACTGATGGCCACCGACGACACCCCCCGTACCGCCCGTACGGTCGTCGTCACCGGCGCCGGCCGCGGCCTGGGACTGGCCGCGGCCCGCCGGATCGGCAGCGACGGATACCGCGTCGTCATCGCCGAACTCGACGAGACCACCGGCCGGCAGGCGGCCGACGAACTGCGCGCCGACGGCATCACCGCGGACTTCCACCCGCTCGACGTCGCCGACCCGGACTCCACCGACGCCCTGGCCACCGCCCTCGCCGGTGACGGCAGCCGCCTGTACGGACTGGTCAACAACGCCGGACTCGCCAACGCGGTGGGCGGCAAGCCCTTCCACGAGATCGACGTCGAGGCATGGGACCGCATCATGACGGTCAACGCCCGCGGCCCCTGGCTCGTCGCCCGCGCCCTCCTCCCGCTCATGCGGGCCCACGGAAGCGGACGCATCGTCAACCTCGCCTCGGACGCCGCGCTGTACGGGTCGCCCAGGCTCGCCCACTACATCGCGTCCAAGGGCGCCGTGATCTCCCTGACCCGGGCCATGGCACGCGAGACCGGCGACTTCGGCATCACGGTCAACGCCGTCGCCCCCGGCCTCACCGAGGGGGAGTCCGCGGTGGACATCCCCGCCGAACGCCACGAGCTGTACCGGCTCAACCGGGCGATCTCCCGGCCGCAGCAGCCGGCCGACCTGGTCGGACTGATCGCGTTCCTCGTCGGAGAGGAGTCCGGCTACATCACGGGCCAGACCTTCGCGGTCAACGGCGGCTTCACGATGCAGTGACCCCGCCCGCAAAAGGTGTCCCATCCGACGACCACTCCAAGCCCGTCCGGCGATTGAGGACACCACCCGCACCGGGGCCCCGGTGTTCCCGCGGAGCGCCCCGCACCCCCAACCGAAAGGAGCACCCCATGGACCTCCGCCTGAAAGGCCGCCGCATCCTCGTCACCGGCGGCAGCTCCGGCGTCGGCCTCGCCACGGTCCGCATGCTGCTCGAAGAGGGCGCCCGCGTAGCCACCTGCGGCCGCCGCGCCGACGCTCTCGACGACGCCCTGGACGGCCTCGCCGCCAAGGACACGCTCTACCACGCACCCTGCGACGTCCGCGACGAAGCCGCCGTACGCACGTTCACCGAGGCCGCCGCCGACCACCTGGGCGGACTCGACGGACTCGTCAACAACGCCGGCGCCTCCCGGATGAAACCCTTCGCCGAAACCACCACCGACGACTGGCGCGACGAACTGGAACTCAAGTTCTTCGGCGTCCTCAACCCCCTCAACGCAGCCCTGCCCCACCTGCGGGCATCCGGCAACGCCTCCGTCGTCAACATCAACGCCGTCCTCGCCAAACAGCCCGAGACCGCGCTGATGACCACCAGCGCCGCCCGCGCCGGCATCCTCAACCTCTCCACCTCGCTGTCCAAGGAACTCGCCCCCGACGGCATCCGCGTCAACTCCGTCTGCCTCGGCCTCATCGACACCGGACAGTGGGAACGCCGCCACGCAGCCTCCGGCAGCCCCCTCGACTACCCGGCCTGGCAGGCCGAACTCGCCGCGGACCGCGGCATCGCACTGGGCCGCCTCGGCAACGCCGACGAAGTCGCGTACGCCGTCACCGCACTGCTCTCGCCCAGGGCCTCGTACATCACCGGCACCACCGTCGACGTCTGCGGCGGCGTCAACCGCGCCGTCGCGTAACCCACACCCCACCCACCCCATTCAGGAGCACCCGACATGACCCGACCCAACGGCGGCGACCTGCTCGTCGAGACGCTGCGCGGACTCGGCGTCGACACGGTGTTCGGCATCGTCAGCGTGCACAACCTGCCGCTCGTCGAAGCCGTCGACCGCGATCTGCGCTTCGTACCCGTCCGCCACGAGGCCGCCGCCGTCAACGCGGCCGACGGCTACGCCCGCGCCACCGGCAACCTCGGCTGCGCCCTCACCAGCACCGGTACCGGAGCGGGCAACGCGGCAGGCTCGCTCATCGAATCCCTCAGCTCCGGCACCCCCGTCCTGCACATCACCGGCCAGATCGACAGCGAGTACCTCGGCTCCGGACGCGGCTTCATCCACGAGACCAAGGACCAGCTCGGCATGCTCCGCGCGGTCTCCACACACGCCGTCACCATCACCGACGCCACCGGCGCGGGCGACATCCTGCGCGACGCGGCGGCCCGCGCACTCACCGCCCCGCACGGACCGGTCAGCGTCGAATGGCCCATCGACCTGCAGTTCGCCCCCCAGCAGCTCACCGGCACCCCCGTCCGCACGGCCGACGCCCCTGCCCTGCCCGACCCCGCACTCCTCGACGAAGCGGCCGCGCTGCTGTCCGCCGCCCGCCGCCCCCTCGTCTGGGCCGGCGGTGGAGCCAACAGCGCCCGCCCCGAACTCGCCGCACTCCTCGACGCGCTGAACGCCGGACTCGTCACCTCCAACTCAGGCCGCGGCTCCGTCCCCGAATCCGACGACCGGGTCCTCGGCAACTACGCGACCGCCCCCGCAGGCCGCGCCCTGCTCGCCGAAGCCGACGTACTCCTGTCCATCGGCACCCACTTCCGCTCCAACGAGACCGCCGACTACAGCCTCGGACTCCCGCCCGTCCACATCCAGCTGGACCTCGACCCGGCCGCCCCCGGCCGCGTGTACCCTGCCACCGTCGCCCTGCACGGCGACGCCGCCGCCGTACTCGCCGCCCTCCTCGGACGCGTCACCAGCGGCGGTACGCAGACGAGCTGGCCCGACCGCGTCACCAAGGCCCGCACCGACGCCCGCACCGCCCAGCGCCACGCCATCGGACCCCAGGCCGCGATCAACGACGCCATCCGCGACGCCTGCCCGCCCGGATCCGTCATCGCTCGCGATGTCACCATCCCCTCCTCCACCTGGGGAAACCGGCTCCTGGAGATCACCGACCCGGCCACCAACGTCTTCCCGCGCGGCGGCGGCATCGGCCAGGGCCTCGCCATGGGCATCGGCGCCGCACTCGGCCGCCCCGGCACCCCCACCGTCGTCATCGCCGGCGACGGCGGCCTCGCCGTCCACCTCGGCGAACTCCTCACCCTCGCCCAGGAGAAGCCCGACCTCACCCTCCTCGTCTTCAACGACGGCGGCTACGGCGTCCTGCGCAACATGCAGGACAACCACTTCCCCCGCCGCTCCGGAGTCGACCTCACCACCCCCGACTTCGCCCTCCTCGCCGCCGCCGTCGGACTCCCGTACGCACGCATCGCCGCCGAGGCGGACGCCGGACCCGTCATCAAGGACGCCACCGCGTCCCCGGGCCCCACCCTCGTCGAGATCGACCTCACCGCACTCGGCCCGATGAACACCCCGTTCACCCCGCCGGTCAAGCTCCCCACCACCGCCACCGATACCCCTGGAGAAGGAGGCAACCCGTCATGACAACCGCCGAGGAACCCCGGCTCGACCTGCTCGTCCACCGCATGACCTGGGAAGCCGACGGGGTCCTGAGCATCGAACTCACCCACCCGGACGGCAAGCCGCTCCCCGCCTGGCAGCCCGGCGCGCACATCGACGTACACACCGGCGGACACATCCGCCAGTACTCCCTGTGCTCCGACCCCGCCGACACCACCCACTGGCGCATCGGCATCCTCCGGGAACCGGCCTCCCGCGGCGGCTCCGCCCACATCCACACCGAGCTCCGCCCCGGCCAGACCCTCCACGTCCAGGGACCCCGCAACCACTTCGAGCTCGACACCACCCCCGGCGTCACCGGCTACCTCTTCATCGCAGGCGGCATCGGCATCACCCCGATCCTCGCCATGGCCCGCGAGGCCGCCCGCACCGGCACCCCCTGGCGGCTCGTCCACGGGGGCCGCAGCCGCACCTCCATGGCCTTCGGTACCGAACTCACCGCGCTCGCCGAACTCTCCGGCGGAGCAGTCGACTTGGTACCCCAGGACGAACACGGCCACCCCGACCTCGACACCCTCATCGGCGGCCTCGCCCCCGGCACCCAGGTCTACTGCTGCGGACCCGAACCGCTCCTCGCCGCAGTCGAGGAACGCTGCCCCGACGCCCGTACCGAACGCTTCGCCGCACCCGCCGCCCCACCGCGCGACGGCGAGGACACCGGCTTCGACGTCGTCTGCTCGCGCACCGGACGCACCGTCGAGGTCGGCCCCGACACCTCCGTGCTCGACGCACTGGAGAACGCCGGCATCACCATCGCCTCCTCCTGCCGCGACGGCATCTGCGGCACCTGCGAGACCAAGGTCATCGAAGGCACCCCCGACCACCGCGACTTCCTCCTCACCGACGGCGAACGCGAAGCCGGCGCGTCGATGATGCTCTGCGTCTCCCGCGCCCGCACCCCCCGCCTCGTACTCGACCTCTGAAACGCCCCCGAAGGGAGCCGACATGACCACCCCGGACACCCAGCAGTACCTCAACCCGAACCAGTCACGCACCGCCGAGCCCACCCCGTACGAGAAGAAGCTCGCCGCGGAGATCGAAGAGGTCTTCGGCAGCGGCGCCCACGACCTGCCCGGCCTCGTCGCCGGACTCAACGCCCGCGACCTGCCCGCGCCCGACGGCAGCCCGTGGACCGAGGAAACCTTCCGCACCGAGATGCGACGACTGGGAGCGTGACACAGCCATGACCACCGATACCGCCACCCCCGTACAGCCGGGCACCCCCACCCGCCCCTCCGAGGTCGCCCGCCCCGGCAACCGCACCGCCGACCGGCTCTTCGCCACCGGCATCCGCAACCAGTGGTACGCCGTCTGCCCCTCCGACTTCGTCCCCGCCGGCGGCATGAAACGCCTCACCCTCCTCGGCGAGGAATGGCTCCTCTTCCGCCGCGCCGACGGCACCCTCCACATGCTGGAGGACCGCTGCCCGCACCGTGGCGCCCGCCTCTCCCTCGGCAAGCACCTCGGCGACCGCATCGCCTGCTGGTACCACGGCGTCCAGGTCGACGGCACCGGCACCGTCGCCGCCGTCCCCGGCCTGCCCGGCTGCAACCTCGAAGGCAAACAGCTCGTCGCCGCCCCCCACCTCATCGAGACCGGCGGCGCGATCCTCGCCTACTTCGGCGACGACCAGCACCCCGAACCGGCACCGCTCGTCCTGCCCGAACAGCTCACCGACCCCGGCACCACCGCGTTCCTCTGCTACGCCGAGTGGAACGTCAACTGGCGCTACGCGGTGGAGAACCTGCTCGACCCCATGCACGGATCGTTCCTGCACCGCGACTCGCACAGCATGGCCGAGGGCCAGACCACCGCACGCTTCCGCATCCGCGAGACCGAACGCGGCTTCTTCTTCGAGAAGACCGACCAGAGCGGTGTCAACTTCGACTGGGTCGAACTCTGCCGCACCGGCGTCGACTGGGTCGACCTCACCATCCCGTACCCGCCCACCGCCGGCCCCGGCGGACCGTTCGGCATCGTCGGCATGGCCACCCCCATCGACGAGAACCGCTGCTCCGTCTTCTTCTGGCGCTACCGCAAGGTCACCGACTGGCAGCGCGACACCTGGCGCTTCCTCTACAGGACGCTCCTGGAGGACCGCCACTGGGAGGTCCTCGAACAGGACCGCATCATGCTGGAGGACCTGCGCACGGACGCCGACCAGGCGGAGAACCTCTACCAGCACGACCTGGGCGTGGTCCGCGTCCGCCGCATGTACCGAACCGAGGCGGAAACCCAGGCCGAGACAGCCTGAGGAACGTCCTCAATCGCCGGCAAAACCAAGCCCGTCCGGCGATTGAGGACACCACCCGCACCGGGGTAACCGTGCCCCCGCGGAGCGCCCCCGGCCCCCGCCCGCTACTCCTCCGACTCCGCAGCCAACACAGACCGCTCCAGCTTCTCCAGCAACCGCGCCAACTGCCGGCACTCCGCGGGCGACAACCCCGCCAGCATCCGCCGCTCATTGTCCAGATGCTCCGAGAACAGCTCGTCGATCACCGACAACCCCTCCTCCGTCAGCCGCGAGTGCACCACCCGCCGGTCCTCCGGATCCCGTTCCCGCCGGATCAGGCCGTCCTTCTCCAGCCGGTCGATCCGCAACGTCACCCCCGCCGAGCTGATCAGCCCCGAATCGGCCAGCTCACCCGCCGTACGACGAAACGGCGCCCCCGCCCGGCGCAGCGCCGTCAGCACATCGAACCCGGCCATCGACAGCCCCCTGCGCTCCACCGGCCGCGAGATCGCCGTGCTGTACCGCAGGAACGCCCGGTGCAGCCGGCCGAACACCTCCAACGGAGCCGTATCCAGCTCCGGCCGCTCGCGCCGCCAGTCCTCGACGATCGACGCCACCGCATCCTGCCGCCTCCCGGACGCCGCAGACGTCACGGATGCCTGGTTCTTCGCCATCGCGGGCACTCCTCCGAACAGGTACACAACAGGTAAGAATCTTAGCCCTCAAAGGAACCGTACGAATCCGCTCAGCCCGCCGCGAACCCGCCCGCACCCCGCACGCCGCATACGGCAGCATGGGCCCATGTCCGTACTGACGCGCGACGAAGCGCAGACCCGAGCCCAGTTCCTCGAAGTCCAGCGGTACACGGTCGACCTCGATCTGACCGCGGGGGAGGAGACCTTCGACTCCCACACCGTCATCCGGTTCACCGCCCGCACAGCCGGAGACACCTTCGTCGAGATCAAGCCCGCCACCCTGCGCTCCGTCAGCCTCGACGGGCAGCCGCTGGACCCCACCGGCCTCGACGGCAACCGCTTCCCCCTCACCGCCCTCACCGGCGGCGAGCACGAACTCCGCATCGACGCCGCCATGCGCTACTCCCGCACCGGCGAAGGCATGCACCGCTTCACCGACCCCACCGACAACGAGAGCTACGTCTACACCCAGCTCTTCATGGAAGACGTCCAGCGCGTCTTCGCCGCGTTCGACCAGCCCGACCTCAAATCCGTCTTCGCCCTCACCGTCACCGCCCCCGAAGGCTGGACCGTCCTCGGCAACAGCACCAGCCGGCACACCGGCAACGGCAGCTGGACCCTCGCCCCCACCCCACCCATCTCCACCTACCTCGTCGCCGTCGCCGCCGGCCCCTGGCACTCCGTGACCACCGAACACGCCGGACTGCCCTTCGGCATCCACTGCCGCCGCTCCCTGGCCCCCCACCTCGACGCCGACGCCGACGAGATCCTCGACATCACCCGGGCCTGCTTCGACCGGTTCCAGGAGAAGTTCGACGAGCCCTACCCCTTCGACTCCTACGACCAGGCCTTCGTCCCCGAATTCAACGCGGGCGCCATGGAGAACCCCGGCCTCGTCACCTTCCGCGACGAATTCATCTATCGCTCCGCCGTCACCGACACCGAGCGCCAGACCCGCGGCATGGTCATCGCCCACGAAATGGCCCACATGTGGTTCGGGGACCTCGTCACCCTCGCCTGGTGGGACGACATCTGGCTCAACGAGTCCTTCGCCGAGTACATGGGCTACCAGACCCTCGCCGAAGCCACCGGGTTCACCGACACCTGGGTCGACTTCGGCGTCGCCCGCAAGGGCTGGGGCTACGACGCCGACCAGCGCCCCTCCACCCACCCCGTCGCACCCGACCCCGCCGCCGTCCCCGACACCGCGTCCGCGATGCTCAACTTCGACGGCATCTCCTATGCCAAGGGCGCCTCCGCCCTCCGCCAGCTCGTCACCTGGCTCGGCGAGAAGGACTTCCTCGCCGGCATCAACACCCACTTCGCACGCCACAAGTTCGCCAACGCCACCCTCGCCGACTTCATCGACAACCTCGCCTCAGCCACCGACCAGGACGTCCACGCCTGGGCCGACCAGTGGCTGCGCACCACCGGCGTCGACACCCTCACCCCGCACATCACCGAAGCCGACACCACCTGGTCCCTCACCGTCGACCACCGGGGCACCCGCCCCCACCGCATCGCCGTCGGCACCTACGACCACGCCATCGACACCCAGACAGGCCCCGAACGCCTCGTCCTGCGCGACCGCTTCGAGATCGCCGTACCGCAGGACGGCACCCCCACCACCAGGCCCGGCCGCCGCCCCGCCCTCGTCGTCCTCAACGACAACGACCTCACCTACGCCAAGGTCCGCCTCGACCCGGACTCCTGGAACACCGCCCTGAACAGCCTCTCCGGCGTTCCCGACGCACTCACCCGCGCTGTCATCTGGAACACCGCCCGCGACATGGTCCGCGACGGCGAACTCGACCCCGCCGTCTACATCGAGGCGGCCCGCACCCACCTCCCGCACGAGAGCGACCTCGCACTCCACCAGGGCGTCCTCACCTTCGCCGACACCCAGATCGCCGGCCGCTACCTCACCCCCGAACAGCGGCCCGCCGCCCTCACCGCGCTCACCGCCCTCTGCCGCGACCTCATCCGCCGCACCGAGGACGGCACCAACCCCGGTCTCCGCCTCATCGCCGTACGCCACCTCATCGACGCCGCCACCCAGCCCGACACCATCCACGGCTGGCTCACCGAAGGCACCGTCCCCGGCGGACCCGAACTCGACCCCGAACTGCGCTGGCGCATCCTCACCCGCCTCGCCGTCCTCGGCGCCGTCGACGACACCACCATCACCGCCGAACTCGAACAGGACCCCAGCGCCACCGGCCAGGAAGGCGCCGCCCGCTGCCGCGCCGCCCTCCCCACTCCCGAGGCCAAGGCCGCCGCCTGGCAGGCCATGTTCACCGACGACAGCCTCTCCAACTACCTCTTCACCGCCGTCGCACAGGGCTTCTGGCAGCCCGAACAGGCCGACCTCGTCAGCGCATACGTGCCCCGCTACTACCCCGAGGCCACCGAACTCGCCGTCCGCCGCGGACCCGCCATCGCGGAGGCCGCCGGACGTTACGCCTTCCCCGCGTACGCAGTCGACGCCGACAGCCTCCGCCTCGGTGAACAAGCACTCACCGACCAGGCGCTGATCCCGGCGCTGCGCCGCAAACTCGCCGACCAGATCGACGATCTGCGCCGCGCCCTCGCGGTCCGCGAGGCCCACTGACCCGGACCGACGAACCCGCACCACCCGTGCCCGGCCCGTCCTCACCACCGAGGGCGGGCCGGGCACAGCCGGTGGTGTGCAGGACCGACCCTTCCTAGGACCGGACCGCGGCGGCCTCCACCTGCGCTAGCTGGGCCGCGAGCAGCTCGACGAATGCTTCGCGGCGGTCCATCCCGAGGGGGCGGACATCACGGGCGAAATGTGACAGAGCGGGGAAGTGCTCGGGGTCGGCGCCGAGCACGGCGACGCGGAACAGCTCCATGCCCTGGTCGTACTCCTGCGTGGTGATCGTGCTGACGCCGGCCTCGGAGGCGACCAACGCGGAGATGAGGACCGCGATCCGGTGATAGTGCGCCGGGATCTCCTCGTCGGGCAGGCCCGACGCCCGCAGGTCCTGCAGCACCGCTTCCATGACCAGCCGGGAACCGGTGCCGCTCGACGCGTAGCGCCCCCAGACCGCGGCGAGCTGGGGCTGTTGGCCGAAGGCCTCTCTCAGCCGCAGGCCCAGGGAGGTGATGCGCTGCTTCCAGTCACCCTCGGGGCGGTAGCCGTCCATGGCGGCCAGCAGGATCCGGTCGGCGACGGCGCGCAGCAGCTCGGTCTTGCTGCGGAAATGCCGGTAGAGGCTGGAGGAATCGGTCCCCAGGACCGCGGCCAGCTTGCGCACGCTGAACGACTCGGCATCGCCCGTGCGCAGCAACTCCGCCGCCGCATCCAGGATCTCCTCGGTCGACCAGCGCCTTCTCCCTGCCATCCCGTTCCTCTCGTCGGCTTCCAGCCTAGCTCATGCACTTGGTGTTGCACGCACCGCGTGCATAATGAGGGCATGGGTGTGACGGCAGCTGGAAGCCGGCCGGCCGACACCCCACTCGTGCCCCGTTACCCGGGCCGGGCGACCCGAGCGGAGCTCACCCCCGGGACTACGAAAGGACGCAAGCCGTGACGAACGCACTGGACCCCGCCGCACTGGCCCCCGCCGAGCTGGACACCGCCATCGAGAACGTCCACCGCGCAGGAATGCCGGGCCTGTTCGCCGAGGTACGCGACGGCGACCGGATCTGGCGCGGTGCCGCCGGGGTCGCCGACACCGCCACCGGCCGCCCCGTCACCCCCGACATGCGGCACCGCGTCGGCAGCATCACCAAGACCTTCACCGCGGCCGCCGTGCTGCAACAGGTCGAGAGCGGCCGGATCGGTCTCGACGCCCCCATCGGCAGGTACCTTCCGGGACTCGTCCCCGGAGAACGCGGTGACGCCATCACCGTCCGGATGCTGATCAACCACACCAGCGGCCTCGCCGAGTACCTCCCCTACGCCTACCCGTCCCTCAAGGCATTCCCCAACGCCGCGGACACCAGGCCCGAAAGCCTGGACGACAACCGGTTCACCCGGTTCCACTCCACCGAACTCATCGAGAGGGGAGTCACCGCACCTGCGACCGGCGCCCCGGGCAGCACACCGGGCGTCTACTCCAACACCAACTACCTGCTCCTCGGTGAACTGCTGGAACACGTCACCGGCACCACGGCCGAGCAGTGCATCACCCGGAACGTCATCGAGCGCGCCGGACTCCGGGACACCGAACTCCCCACCGGAACACAGGTCGAGGGACCGCACTCGCAGATCTACGAGGCGTGGTTCGGCATGATCGACCCGCCGCGCGACTACAGCGTCTACGACATGTCATGGGTGGGACCCGCGGGCTCACTGATATCGACCGTCACCGACCTCAACCGCTTCTTCGGCATGCTGCTGGCCGGCGAGATCGTCAGCCCGTCATCGCTCGCACAGATGCAACGCACCGTCCCGGTCATCTCCCAGGAGGGAAAGACCATCGAGTACGGCCTCGGGCTGCACCCGACGAAGGCCCCCGGTCAGGCCACCTTCTGGGGCCACGGCGGCACGGTCTGGGGCGCCGGAGCACTGTCCATGACCCGCGCCGACGGCAACCGGCAGCTGTCCGTCGCACTGAACCAGCAGAGGTGGAACACCCTCGGCCCCACCGGCGAGCCGCAGCCCCACCCCATCGACGACGCGCTCGCAGCCCTCTGCCGCGTGGCGATGTACGGCTGACCGAACCCGAGGAACGCCCCGCCCCCGCGGACACGATCGGGCGCCCGGAGAAAACTCCCGGGCGCCCGATCGCGTCTGCGTACAGGCGACGAACCCCACCGCAGCACCCGAGCCGCCCCCCACAGCCCAAGCCGCCGAAACCGCCCCCACAGCCCATGCCTCCGGGGCCGCCTCCCCTCACCCACGAACAGCCCGGTCCACAACATCCGCACCCATACCACCCGAACCCGCACCACCTCGCCCCCATCGCACACCCGTCCCCCTTTCGAGTTCAGATCACCGGGCTCACCGGCCGCGCCACCCGAAACCCGGACAAGCTGGGATGTCCACCCATGCGCTCCGAAGGGCCACCACCGCACATGCCCACCCCGCCCCTCGCCGGAGGCACCACCGGCCCCGCCGCCCTGCGCCCCCTCCTCGACACCGTGCTCACCGCACTCCACGACGGCGCCCACCGACGCGACGGCCCCCTCCCCGCAGGCGGACCCGACACCGTCCCCCCCCCCCAACCCCCCCCCCCCCCCCCCCGACTACCCCCCCACCCCCCCCGCCCCCCCCAACCCCAACCCCCCCACAACAA
>NZ_JBHVWF010000126.1:0-12403 GCF_042882365.1 Streptomyces sp. NPDC058221
GTGCTGCTCCTGCAGTCCCGCCCCGCCATGACCGCCGGTGAGCTCGCCCAGGAGCTGGAGGTGTCGGAGCGGACCGTCACCCGGGACGCCCAGGCGCTCTCCGAGGCCGGGGTCCCGGTCTACGCGGATCGGGGGCGGGCGGGCGGGTACCGGCTCGTCGGCGGGTACCGCACCCGGCTCACCGGTCTCGCCCGTGACGAGGCCGAAGCGCTCTTCCTCTCCGGGCTGCCCTCCGCCCTGCGCGAGATGGGTTTGGAGGACGCCGCGTCCGCCGCCCGGCTGAAGGTGTCGGCAGCCCTCCTCCCCTCCCTGCGGGACGCCTCCACCGGCGTCACCCGGCGCTTCCACCTGGATGCGCCCGGCTGGTACCAGGAGCCGGCCGTCCCCGAACTGCTGCCCGTGATCGCCGAGGCCGTCTGGGCCGACCGGACGGTCCTGGCCCACTATCCCCGGCCGGGCCGGGAGACCGGGACGGAACGCGAGCTGGCACCGTACGGGCTCGTCCTGAAAGCCGGGGTCTGGTATCTCTGCGCCCGCGCGGGGGACGACTTCCGGGTCTACCGGGTCGGCCGGTTCACGGCTGTCACCGTGACGGACACCCGGTTCGTCCGGGACGAGGGCTTCGACCTGCCGGGCTTCTGGACCGAGCGCGCGGCGCAGTTCGCCCGCTCGATCCTGCGTGCCGAGGTCACACTGCGCCTCTCACCCGCGGCGGCCGCCCGGCTGCCGCACACCGTGGACCGCGTCGCCGCCCGGGAAGCCCTTGACGCGGCAGGACCGCCGGACGCCGACGGATGGGTCACGGTCACTCTGCCGGTCGAGTCCCTGGACGTGGCGTACAGCCAGCTGCTCTCCCTGGGAACGGAGTTGGAGGTCCTGGAGCCGCCCGCGCTGCGGACCCGCTTCGCCGCCGCCGCGAGACGTCTGCACGCGCTCTACCGGTGTCCCCTGCAAGGCTTCGATTCGGTGTCTCCGCGTGCGTGGCCCGCCGCCAAGGCAGATGCTGGACCCGTGATGGACGAGACGGAATTCTGGGAGCTCATCGACAGCACCCGCGAGGCCGCCGACGGCGACCCCGAGGACCACGCCGACCTGCTGGTCGAGCGGCTGGTGCAGCTCGATCCCGATTCCGTGCTGGACTTCGCCCGGCACTTCGAGGCCCGCTACAACCGCGCGTACCGCTGGGATCTGTGGGGCGCCGCCGCCGTGCTGCTCGGCGGCGCGAGCGACGACGCCTTCGACTACTTCCGCTGCTGGCTGATCGGCCAGGGCCGGGAGGTCTTCGAGGGCGCCGTGCACGATCCGGACAGCCTCGCCGAGCTCCTCGAGGACTTCGACGGGGAGCTGGACGGGGACGCGGAGGAGCTGGGCTACGCCGCGGACGAGGCGTACGAGCAGCTCACCGGGGTGGTCACGCCGGACCTCGGGCTGCCGCCCCAGCCCGCCGAGCCGGAAGGCACCCCGTTCAGCTTCGAGGACGACGCGGCCCTGGCCGAGCGCTTCCCGTTGCTCCAGGAGCGGTTCGGCAGCGTCTGAGCCGTACCGGTACGGCTCCTCACCGGCGGAACGTGGCTCTTCGGCCCTTCAGCCCTTCAGCCCTTCAGCCCTTCAGCCCTTCAGCCGGCGATCCTCGGGCCCGGCTCACGGGGCGAGCGAGCGGCCCATCAGCACGTCGTCGACGTATCGCCCGCCCAGGAAGAACTCACCGGGCAGCACCCCCTCGACGACGAACCCCTCCGAGGCGTACAGCGCCCGCGCCGGCGCGTTGTGCCCGAGCACCCGCAGAGTCATCCGGTTCGCCCCCTGGCTCCGGGCGGCCGCCATCGCCCCTCGCAGCAGGTCCCTGCCGATCCCCCGGCCGCGGGCCCGGTCGGCCACGGCCAGGCCCTGTATCTGGCGTACGTGCGTGTTGCAGGCCAGCGGGGTCGGCGGGACCAGCCTTATGTATCCGGCGAGCAGCACCTCGCCGGCCGGGTCCGCCGTCTCGGCCACCAAAAAGTCCTCCGGCCGGTGGTTGGCGTCGAAGAAGGGCGCGTACGGCGGCTGCGGCCTCGGCGAAACGGCGTGCAGCGTCGACCAGGTGGCACGGTCGATCTCGCCGAGAGCGGTGCCGTCGGAGAGGACCGAGGGACGGACGGAGTGGGCCGGGTGCGTATGGGTCTCGGACATGCGCGCCACTGTGCCACGCCCTCCCACGCCCGGTTCGTGCGGCAGGATGGGCCCATGCCGCACTCTCGTATTGCCGTCAGCGGATCGACCGGACTCATCGGAGCGGCCCTGGTCCGCTCGCTGCGGACCGACGGGCACGAGGTGGTCCGGCTGGTCCGGCACCCGGCCAGGTCCGGCGACGAGGTGGAGTGGGACCCCAAGCGCAGTTACGTCGACGTGGCCGGGCTCGTGGGCTGCGACGCCGTCGTCCATCTCGCCGGGGCCGGGGTGGGCGACCACCGCTGGACCGAGGCGTACAAGCGCGAGATCCGGGAGAGCCGGGTGCTGGGCACCGCCGCGGTCGCGGAGGCCGTCGCCTCGCTCGACACCCCGCCGAAGGTGCTGCTGGCCGGGTCCGCGATCGGCTACTACGGCGACACCGGGGACCGGCCGGTCGACGAGGGCGCGCCGCCCGGCGACGGGTTCCTGCCGTCGGTGTGCGTGGAGTGGGAGGAGGCCACGGCCGCCGCGGAGGAGGCCGGGGTCCGGACCGTGCACGCCCGCACCGGGCTGGTCGTCGCCCGGCAGGGCGGGGCCTGGGGCCGGCTCTTCCCGCTCTTCCGCGCAGGGCTGGGCGGGCGGCTGGGCAACGGGCGGCAGTACTGGAGCTTCATCGCGCTGCACGACCACATCGCGGCCCTGCGGCACGTCCTCGACACCCCGGAGCTCTCCGGGGCGGTGAATCTGACCGGCCCCGATCCCGTCACCAATGGCGAGGTCACGGCGGCGATGGGGCGGGTGCTGCACCGGCCGACCCTCTTCACCGCTCCCGCGCCTGCGCTGCGGATCGCCCTGGGCGACTTCGCCGAGGATGTGCTGGGCAGTCAGCGGGTGCTGCCGGCGCGGCTGATGGGCTCGGGTTTCGCGTTCGCCTTTCCCGGGATCGACGCGGCCATCCGCGCCGCACTGCGCTGATCCGGCCCCGCCCCGAGTACGCTCCCGGGCCCCGGGAGCTTCCAGCCCGTCGGTGCATGGAGACGGGCGTGCGACCCCGTGCACCGGTGCCCCGGTCCGCGCGACTGCGCCGATATCCGGCCGCACTCCTAGCCTCAAGGCGAACTCGCGCATTCCGGTGGCCTGTTGAGGGCAAGAGCCTCCCACCAGTTGCGCCGACTCGGGGAGGGCACGTGCTCAGCACGGCACACCACGCGGACGTCGTCATCATCGGGGCCGGGATCGCCGGCCTGTCAGCGGCCCACCGGCTGACCAGCGCGGGGGTGAGTGTCAGCGTCCTGGAGGCCGACCCCAGGGTCGGCGGCCGGATGACGACCGAGGAGGTGGACGGCTTCCGGCTCGACCGGATCGGGCCGCTCCTCAGCACCTCGTACCGGGAGCTGTTCGCGTCGCCGGGGCTCGACGGACTCGTCCTGCGGAACTTCGCCCCCGGCGTGCTCGTCCACAGCGGGGGCCGCCGCTACCGGACCGGGGAGGTCCGGGGCGCCCGGGGCGCGCGCAATGCCCGGGGTGCGCTCAAGGCGGCGCGGGCCCTCGCGAGTGTCCCCGGAGCGCCGCTCAGCACCACCCTCACCGGGGTGATGGGCGGCGCGATCGACCAGGCCAGGCTCGGCGCCGCCCTCTCCCGCCTCGCCGCCACCCCCCGCTCCCGCGTCCTGGCCCGGCCCGAACGGACCGCGCTCGACGCCCTGTCCCGCCGCGGACTGTCCTCCCGTACGCTCAACGGCTTCGTCCGCCCGCTGCTCACCGCTCTGCTCAGCGACCCCGGACTCACCACGTCCAGCCGGTGCGCGGATCTTGCCCTGCGCAGCTACGCGAGCGGCAGGCTCTGCGTACCGTCGGGAGGTTCGGGGACGCTGCCCGAACTGCTGGCGGCGGCGCTGCCGCCGGGCACCCTGCGGACGGGCGTCCATGTCACGGCCGCCGACATCACCTCGGTACGCACCAAGGAACACGGCGAACTGGGCTGCCGCTCCCTGCTGCTGGCCACCGGGGCGGGCGCCGCCGCCGAGCTGCTGCCCGGCCTGCGGGTGCCGTCCTTCCGCCCTGTGACGGTGCTGCACCACACCGCCCCCGCTCCCCCGCCGACCGGCGCGTCACTGGTGCTGGACGCCGACCGCTCGGGCCCGGTCGCGCACACGGCCGTGATGAGCGAAGTCGACCCGGCGCGCGCCCCGCACGGCCGGACCCTGGTCAGCTCGACGGTGCTCGGTACCCCGCCGCCCGATCTGGACCGCACGGTGCGCGCTCATCTCGCCGCGCTCCACGGCACGCCCACGGACGACTGGGAGCTGCTGGCCGTCCACCACGACCCGGAGGCGGTGCCCGCGATGGAGGCCCCGCACGACCCGCACCGGCCGGTCCGGCTGCTCGCCGGCCTGTACGTGTGCGGCGACCACCGCGACACGAGCACGGTGCAGGGTGCCCTGTTCTCGGCCCGCCGCGCCGCCGATGCGATTCTCACCGACCTGGGCGTACGGCCGCCGGGGCACGGAAGCGCCGCCGCGCTCCCCGAAGCCGCGTAGGGCCTGCCCGGCGGGTCGGGGCGGGCAGGCCGGGCTCACCCCAGTGCGGCAACCCGTTCGCGGTACCCGCGTACGGCGGCGGCGTCCCGGAACGGTTCGAGCCGCCGCTCGAAGTCCCGTACGTACTCCGTGGCGCGCACCGACCGCATCTCGGCGGCCTGCTGGGCGGCCTCCGCGCCGAGCCGGCAGGCCTGGTCCAGATCGCCGAGCCCGAGCCGGGCGGAGGCCAGCACCACCCGGCAGAACAGCCGGCTGCGGGCGTACGCGGGAGCGCGCAGCTGCAGCGAGCGCTCCGCGTGCTGCGCGGCGGCCCGGTACTGCTGAAGGTCCCGGTGGCAGTGGCCGAACTCGTCGGCGAGCTGGGCCTCGTCGAAGTAGCGCGCCCAGTGCGGCACGTCGTCCCCGGGCCGGGAGACCTCCAGCGCGCGCTCCGCCCGCGCCAGCGAGGCCGCGCAGGCCTTGGCCTCCCCGAGGACGCCGTGACCGCGTGCCTCGACCGCGTGCAGCAGGGCCAGGACGGCGTTCGGCGCCGCCGAGCCGATGCCCTGCTGGGCGACCCGCGCCAGCTGCACCGCTTCCCTGCCGTGCCCGAGGTAGACGGCCTGCCGGCTCATGGTGATCAGGACATAGCTGCCGTAGGCCCGGTCCCCGGCGGCCTGGGCGAGCCGTAACGCCTGGACGAAGTACCGCTGGGCGAGTCCGTGTGCGGCGATGTCGTACGAGGTCCAGCCCGCGAGGCGGGTCAGATCTGCGGCGGCGGCGAACAGCCGGCGGCCGGTGGCCTCGCCGTACGCGCCGCGCAGCATCGGTTCCGCCTCGTGCTCCAGGTACCGCACCAGTGCCTGCCGGGCGTGACCTCCGCCGTAGGTGTTGTCGAGGGTGCGGAAGAGCTCGGCGACCGAGCGCAGAGCGGCGACGTCGCCGCTGCCGACCTTCTGGCCGGAGCCCCGTTCGGTCTGCCGCTGCCGGGGCACGCCCGGTGCCACCGGCAGCGCGGTGGGACCCGGAAGGCCGGGAGGGACGGGCGAGCCCGGGTGCCGGGACGGCGCGGGCCCCCGGGGCCCGGGCCGTCCGCCCGGCCCTGCGGCGCCGCCCTGCTCCGGCACCGCGCCGAGCCCGGCCGGGCCGCCTGGTCCGCCGGGCGGAAGCAGGCCGGGGCTCCCGGTCTGCCCGTTCGCTCCGGGGCCGTACGTCCCGCCGCTCTGCCCCGGCGCCCCGCGTGGCCCGCCGACCGTCTGCACGCCGTGCGTCCTGCCTGCCGTTCCGGCGACGGGAACACCGCCGCCCGCTCTGACCGGCCCGCCTGCCGCACCCGCGACCGCCCCGGGCTCGCCGCCACGGCCCACCCACTCGTCCGCCCGTCCGATCAGCCAGTCCCGGCTGGGGACGACCAGCCCGGCCGGGGTGAAGGCGATCTTCCGCAGCTCCGTATGGCTGCCGGAGTCCTTCCGCCAGAGCCCGCTGACGATGTCGACCGCCTCGGCGGGGGTGGCCGCGAACTCCAGGCCGGCATAGACCGGGGCGCAGGCGTCCAGCCCCAGGTCCTGCGCCGAGAACCTGCGCCCGAGCCGCCGGGTGAACACCTCGGCGATCAGCGCCGGGGTGGTCCCCCGCGGCTGCTGTCCGCGCAGCCAGCGGGTCACGGAGGTCTTGTCGTACCGCAGGTCGAGGCCGTGTTCGAGACCCAGCTGGTCCACCCGGCGGGCAAGGCCGGCGTTGGAGAATCCGGCTTCGGTGATGAGCGAGGCAAGTCGGCGGTTGGGCGTGCGCTGCGGAGGTCGTTCCGACATCAGCTGTACGGTCTCCTGCCTTCGGGGCCGGGCGGGCAGCCCCTAGGGCCTGCTCTGGGATCCCTGCTGAGTCGCGGGGAACGGCCTAGGGAACGGCGCGAATTTAGCGGCCTCCGGGGCAGCCCCGGTCACGTTGGCTTCACATTCATCCGATCGTGTGAGGATTGGGAAGGCGCTGACGGGAACGACCTGCCGGACCGCGGACCGGCGTGCGGTCGTACAGTTGCGGGTGGCGCGATTCGGTGCATGGTGCCGTGACGCCGGGGACACTCCCCCGGACCCGGCCCCGCAAGGAGAAAGGCTGCTGCCGTGACTGAGCTTCGGTTCGTCCGTCTGGGATTCGGCGAGGAAGCCGTCGACTACCGGGAGGCCTGGCGGAAGCAGCGCGAGGTGCACGCGGCGCGGTTCGAGGACACCGTCCCCGACACCTGTCTGCTGCTGGAGCACCCGTCCGTCTACACAGCGGGCCGGCGCACCGTCGACAGCGAGCGCCCCCTGGACGGCACTCCGGTCATCGACGTGGACCGCGGCGGCAAGATCACCTGGCACGGACCGGGCCAGCTGATCGGCTATCCGATCCAGAAACTGCCGCGCCCGGTGGACGTCGTCGCACATGTGCGACGTCTGGAGGAGGCGCTGATCCGCACGGCGGCCGAGTTCGGTGTGGAGGCCAGCCGGGTCGAGGGCCGCAGCGGCGTCTGGGTGCTCGGCGACCCGGTCGAGCAGCGTCCGGCGATCGGCGGTCTCTCCCTCGACTTCGACCCGCGGCTCCAGGACGAGGAGTTCGACGCCCGGCTGAACGGCCCCGAGTACGCCCCGTCCAACGCCGGCCAGCGCCGCGAGGACCGCAAGCTGGCCGCGATCGGCATCCGGGTGGCCAAGGGCGTCACGATGCACGGCTTCTCCCTCAACGTGAACCCGGACAACACCTCGTTCGACCGGATCGTGCCGTGCGGCATCCGGGACGCGGGCGTCACCTCACTGGCGTACGAGCTGGGCCGCGACCTCACGATCGCGGACGTGCTCCCGGTCGTCGAGAAGCACCTCAGGGACATCCTGGAGAACGCCGAACTCGCCCCGCGCACGATCGAGCGCACAGCCGATGCCGTGGCCACGGCATGACACTCGGAGTACCGCTCCGGGAATAGGCCCTGTCGGCCACAGGTTGGCCAGACGTAAAGCCGTATGAACTACGGGCGTACCCTGGTGTTCGCCGAAGAATCCAATGCAGCGAGAGCAAAGGGGAGTGCCGGAGTGTCCGCTGTCGCACCCGACGGGCGCAAGATGCTGCGCCTTGAGGTCCGGAACAGCCAGACCCCCATCGAGCGCAAGCCCGAGTGGATCAAAACCCGGGCGAAGATGGGCCCCGAGTACAACCAGTTGCAGAAGCTCGTGAAGAGCGAGGGTCTGCACACGGTGTGCCAGGAGGCGGGCTGCCCCAACATCTTCGAGTGCTGGGAGGACCGCGAGGCCACGTTCCTCATCGGCGGCGACCAGTGCACCCGGCGCTGTGACTTCTGCCAGATCGACACGGGCAAGCCGCAGGCGCTGGACCGGGACGAGCCCCGTCGCGTCGGCGAGTCCGTCGTCACGATGGACCTGAACTACGCCACCATCACCGGCGTCGCCCGCGACGACCTGGAGGACGGCGGTGCCTGGCTGTACGCGGAGACCGTGCGCCAGATCCACGCGCAGACGGCCGAGCGCGCAGCCGGCCAGACCAAGGTCGAGCTGCTGATCCCCGACTTCAACGCCGAGCCCGAGCAGCTCGCCGAGGTCTTCGCCTCGCGCCCCGAGGTGCTGGGCCACAACGTGGAGACGGTGCCGCGGATCTTCAAGCGGATCCGTCCCGGCTTCCGGTACGAGCGTTCCCTGGAGGTCATCACCCGGGCCCGCGAGGCCGGTCTGGTGACCAAGTCCAACCTGATCCTCGGCATGGGCGAGACCCGCGAGGAAGTCAGCCAGGCGCTCCGGGACCTGCACGACGCGGGTTGCGAGCTCATCACGATCACGCAGTACCTGCGGCCGACCCCGCGCCACCACCCGGTCGAGCGCTGGGTGAAGCCGCACGAGTTCGTGGAGCTCAAGGACGAGGCCGACGCGATCGGCTACTCCGGCGTGATGTCCGGGCCGCTGGTCCGTTCCTCGTACCGCGCGGGCCGGCTCTTCCAGCAGGCGATCGAGCGGCGCGGCGCCGCCGCTGCCGCGCCGACCGCGTGAACGACGCACGTGCGAACGGCGGCTGCGCGAACGGCAGCCGTGTGAAACCGAGCACAAGAGGCTACTGAACAGTAATGGCTGGTTCGGCGCGGCCCGTGCGCTCCTCGCAGGTCGGAGGCGCGTATGGGCCGCGCCGACGTGCGCGCCGCCCACATCAGGGTTTCATTGGTGTTTGACCGACCGGTCATGCGCTGGTAACACCAAGCAGTGACCCTGGATGCACGCAGCGCAGTGGCTCTCCGGCCGCTGCCGACCCCGTCACGTATCCAGTCCGCGCAACACACTCCGCTCACTGAGCACCACTCAGTCCGCGCATCCGTTCCGAGGGGACTTCCACGATGCAGGCCGTGCCGGTACGCGCCACCGCCATTCCGTCCGTCACCACCGCCCTCCGCGCCGTCGAGTCGCTGCTGCTGAGCAGCGGCCAGCGCACCGCCCGCCGCAACGCCTGGACGGCCGTCCTGGAGGACCGCCGCCGGGCCAAGGACCGGGTCGAGTCGGAGTACGTACTGGAGGCCGTGGCCGAGCACCGTTCCTAGGCCACGTAAACTTCCTCGTATGGCGAGGAAGGCAAAAACCACTGAAGGCGCGGACAGCGCCGAGAACGCGGGGCGGCTCAAGCAGATCGCCCTGACCTACAAGATGACCAGGCGGACCGACACCAAGATCGGTCTTGTCGTCGCGGGTGTGGGAATCGTCACCTTCGGTGTCCTCCTCGCGATCGGTTTCTTGATCAACCACCCGATCTACGTGGGCATCCTGGGCTTCGTGCTCGCCCTCCTCGCGATGGCGATCGTCTTCGGACGGCGTGCCGAGCGGGCCGCCTTCGGGCAGATGGAGGGCCAGCCGGGCGCTGCGGCGGCGGTACTGGACCGGGTGGGCCGCGGCTGGTCCACGACGCCGGCGGTCGCGATGAACCGCAACCAGGACGTCGTCCACCGTGCCGTGGGCAAGGCGGGCATCGTGCTGGTGGGCGAGGGCAACCCGAACCGGGTGAAGACGCTGCTCGCGGCCGAGAAGAAGAAGATGGCCCGCATCGTGGTCGACGTACCCGTGCACGACATCATCGTCGGCAACGACGAGGGCCAGGTGCCGCTCAAGAAGGTGCGCACCAAGATGCTGAAGCTGCCGCGCGTACTGACCGGCCCCCAGGTGACGGCCGCCAACGACCGGCTGCGCGCGATGGGCGACCTGATGAGCAACATGCCGCTGCCGAAGGGCCCGATGCCGAAGGGTATGCGGATGCCGCGCGGCGGAAAGATGCGCTGACGTACGGAGCGGGACGGGCATACGAAGAGGGCGGGTCACGAACCACTGGTTCGTGACCCGCCCTCTTCGTAGGTCCATATGCCGTCCGGCCCTGCGCACAGCCCGTGCCGCTGCCGTCCCGAGCCTGTGTCTCAGCTGCCGGACGCCGGGACCGGCGGCCGTGGGCCGGCCGGTCGACCGCGGCTCAGATGCGGATCTGGACGGCGCGGGCCAGCCGGTCGTGCAGGCCCCGGCCGTCGCGGTCCCAGACGAGTGCGGGGATCACCAGGCACAGCAGCACGCTGCGCACCAGCACCCTCCCCAGGCCCAGCCGGCCGCCCACCTCGGCGACGACCCTGATGCCCAGGACGCGCTTGCCCGGCGTGCAGCCGATGGTGCCCACGGTGAGCAGGCTCAGCACGAGGAAGATCCCGAGCGCCCAGTTACCGGCCGCCTGCTGGTCACCGCGAGCGAACAGCCCGTATGCGATCAGCATGCACAGGGCCCAGTCGATGAAGATCGCGCCGAAACGGCGGCCGAGCGGCGCCATGGCCCCCGGCCCCTGCTCGGGAAGTCCGAGCCGCTTGCCCCGGTACCCGAAGTCGGCGCCCATCTCCTCGGCGGCCGCACGCGGCCCGGAGAGCCACGATCCGATTGCTTGCCTGTTGTCCACCCGACCACGGTACTGCGCGGGCCCGCACCCCCGGCCGGGCGGGTGCCGCCACCGCCTTCCGACACCGCCCGGAAACCGGCCCGGAACCCGCCCGGAACCGGCCGCCGCACGGCCACGAGGCGCCGCTCACACCCGGCCCGGTTAACTTCTGCGAAACAAATGGGTCATGCTTGAGAAATCCGGTCTGCCTATGGTCGGGTCCAGCGTGTGCCACCGCACTGGCCGCACAACGAGCTGCAACCCCGTCCCGCCCGGGCCGGGAGTAGGAGGAGTTGGATGTTCCAGAACGCCGACGACGTGAAGAAGTACATCGCCGACGAAGACGTCAAGTTCATCGACGTCCGGTTCTGCGACCTGCCCGGTGTGATGCAGCACTTCACCATCCCGGCGGCGGTCTTCGACCCGACCGAGGAGCTCGCCTTCGACGGCTCGTCGATCCGCGGTTTCCAGGCCATCCACGAGTCCGACATGGCGCTCCGAGCGGACCTGTCGACCGCCCGCGTCGACCCCTTCCGCCGCGACAAGACCGTCAACATCAACTTCTTCATCCACGACCCGATCACCGGCGAGCAGTACAGCCGTGACCCGCGGAACGTGGCCAAGAAGGCCGAGGCGTACCTGGCCTCCACCGGCATCGCGGACACCGCGTTCTTCGGCCCCGAGGCCGAGTTCTACGTCTTCGACAACGTCCGCTTCCAGACGTCGGCGAACGAGAGCTTCTACCACATCGACTCCGAGGCCGGCGCCTGGAACACCGGGTCGGAGGACAACAACCGCGGCTACAAGGTCCGCTACAAGGGCGGTTACTTCCCGACCCCGCCGGTGGACCACTTCGCCGACCTGCGTGCCGAGATCTCCCTGGAGCTGGACAAGAACGGCCTCCAGGTCGAGCGCCAGCACCACGAGGTCGGTACCGCCGGACAGGCGGAGATCAACTACAAGTTCAACACGCTGCTCGCCGCGGCCGACGACCTGATGCTCTTCAAGTACATCGTGAAGAACGTCGCCTGGCGCAACGGCAAGACCGCGACCTTCATGCCGAAGCCGATCTTCGGCGACAACGGCTCGGGCATGCACGTCCACCAGTCCCTGTGGGCCGGCGGCGACCCGCTGTTCTACGACGAGCAGGGCTACGCGGGCCTCTCGGACATCGCGCGCTACTACATCGGCGGCATCCTGAAGCACGCCCCGTCGCTGCTGGCGTTCACCAACCCGACGGTGAACTCCTACCACCGTCTGGTCCCCGGCTTCGAGGCCCCGGTCAACATGGTGTACTCGCAGCGCAACCGCTCCGCCGCGATGCGCATCCCGATCACGGGCTCCAACCCGAAGGCCAAGCGCGTCGAGTTCCGCGCCCCGGACCCTTCGTCCAACCCGTACCTCGCCTTCTCGGCCCTCCTGATGGCCGGCCTGGACGGCGTGAAGAACAAGATCGAGCCGCCGGAGCCGATCGACAAGGACCTCTACGAGCTGGCTCCCGAGGAGCACGCCAACGTCCAGCAGGTCCCGACGTCCCTCCCGGCCGTCCTCGAAGCCCTTGAGGCGGACCACGAGTACCTCCTGGCGGGCGGCGTCTTCACGCCGGACCTGATCGAGACGTGGATCGACTTCAAGCGCACGAACGAGATCGCCCCGATCCAGCTGCGGCCGCACCCGCACGAGTTCGAGCTGTACTTCGACCTCTAAATCTCGGGGTCGCGTGCGTAAGGATTATCGGTGAGGGCTGCTTCCCTGGTCATCAGGGAAGCACCCCACCCCCCGGTGCCGGGCCCCGGGGCCGCGCG
>NZ_JBHVWF010000126.1:12413-23417 GCF_042882365.1 Streptomyces sp. NPDC058221
GAGACTATTAATTTGGGGTGTGTGTTGATTATTTTTTAGGGTTGTGGTTGTTTTATGTGGTATACGGCCTCGACCCCTCCACCGCGTTGCCGGGCACGGGCGCCGCTCGGCTGACCGCCTGCTGCGCTCCGAGTGGGCGCGCTCCAGTCCCGTGCACCGGGATCGGCTGGGGCGGGCCACCGACGCTCAGCTCCTGCCCGCGTCCCGGGTGAGCCGGTCGACAACAGCTGCGGCCTGCTCCGGGTGTCCCTCCAGCCAGCTGCCGAGGCGCTCCCGGACGGTCTCGTCGAAGCAGGTGCGTACTGCGGCGTTGCCCAGTACACCGCGGGTGGCGCCCTCGAACGAGGGATGGTCCAGTTTCACCGACACGACAGCCGTCAGTCCCTCGCAGACCCGGTCGGCGCTGAGACCGGGGTGCGTCGCCGTCAGTAGTTGCCGCTTTCGTGCGTAGGCGTGTACCGCGCCCGCCACTCCGTCTCGGAAGCCGAGCATGTGTGTGCCGCCGCCGGGGGTGGGGCGGCTGTTGGCAAAGCTGCGGAGCTGCTCCTCGTGAGAGGTGGACCACCGCATGGCCACCTCCGCCGTCCCTGCCATCCGCAGGCCCTCCCATGCAAAGGCAATGACGTCCGGGTGTACGGGCGTCCTCGCTGAGGCGTCGAGGAAGGCAACGAAGTCCCTTGTCCCGCCGAGGAACCGTACCGACCGGGGTTCGCCCGGAGGACGTGCGTCGGTCAGAGAGATGGCCAGGCCCCGGTTCAGGAAGGCCAGTTCCCTGAAGCGTTCGGCCAGCACGGCGAACGAGCACTCCACGGTCTCGAAGATGTCGGAGTCGGGCCGGAAGGTGATGGTCGTCCCGCTGCCGGATGCGGCCCCCACGGCGGTGGGCGGGGCTGCGGCGACACCGCGCGCGTACTCCTGAATCCAGCGGGCACCATCGCGCCGCACCTCGGCAGTCAGGCGGCTCGACAGGGCGTTGGTGATACTGGGCCCGATGCCGACGAGGCCCACGGCCGCAGTGTTGCGGTCGGCGGGCTCCGCCCCGGCGTACACGCGGGTCAGCAGAGCTTCGAGGTCCGTGGCGCCATCCACGTCCTCGGTGACCTCGACGGGAACACCCTGCCCGTCGTCGGCGACTCTCACACCGCCATCGGGCGTGAGGGTGACGTCGACGGAACTGGCGCGGCCGGCCAGAACCTCGTTCACGGCCCGGCCCACGACCTCGAACACCGCCTGGTGCAAGCCGCGTTCACCGGTCGAGCCGACATACATCCCGGGCCGCTGCCTAACGGCCTCCCACCCCTCCAGCACCGTGATGTGCGTGGCGTCGTACGGGTTGGCGTTCTCACTCACGAGGTCCCCTTCGACTGTATCCGGCGGCGCTGCCCAGCCTAGGGAAATCTCCAGAAAATACCAGGTCAGAGGCGGTATGGCGAGGGCTTTGGCAGGCGGGTGACCCCCTGCCCGGGTACAGCCGGCCCAGGGGTTGAGGTGGACCCGGGAATCGCGGTCGGCCCCCGGCCGAGGCCGCGTACGGCCCCATTCCCGGCAGCCCCAAGGCCCCGGATTTCAGGGAGACATCGGAGTGACGCCACGCCACCCCTCTGACGCCGCGTCTGATCGCCGTTCCCTTCGTAGCGTCGCGACGGCAGACCCGCGGAGGGAACCGCGGGCCCGAACGTCGGCGGCTGACATCAGGCTTCGAACGCTCTGAGGTGTTGCCGGGCTGCGACCGCCTGATGATCCGCCGCGCACCCCCGCAGCCGCCCAGGCGCACTCCTTGCCCGGTCTCCGAGAGGCCGGACGGGTGAGGGACGGAGGCGGCGGGGTCGCGCGCCGGGGCCGGACAGCCGAGGCTGGGGGGATGAGCGAGCAGGCGACCGACGACGGACCGGAGCGGCAGCAGCCCCGCCGGCGGCGGCTCTGGCCGTGGGTGGTGCTGATGGTCGCCGTGCTGCTGGCCCTCGCCGCGGGCGCGGTCTCCGCGGTGCTGGCCCACGGGATCTCCCAGGAGGGCTCGAAGACCCTGCGGATCAGGTACGAGGTCACGGGCACCGCCAGGGATGTGACGCTCACCTACAGCACCTGGCAGGGCGAGGCCCTGTCGACCGGGCGGCTGACGCTGCGGACCCTGCCGTGGGCCGCGGAGCTGGACACCAGAGGGTTCATGAACGGCGGCTCGTTCGTCGTCGGCCTCGGGCGGTCAGGCGGCGATGTCACCTGCTCCGTGACGGCGGACGACGGCACCCGGCGGACCGACCGGGCGTCCGGCGCCTTCGCCACCGCCACCTGCAGCGGGTTCTGAGCCACGGCTGCGCCCCCGGATCTCCCGGGGGCGCAGGGTGCGGACCTGCGGACGGTGGTCAGCGGCCGTAGCGGATGAGTGCGCGGACCATGCGGCAGGTGGTGTCGGACGGCGGGAGGATGCCGAGGCGCTCGGCAGTCGTACGTATCCTCGCGTTGCTCGCGCTCGACGGGTAGTAGATGCCCGTGTCGAGCAGGGCGATCGCCAGGCGCATCGCCTTCAGCCGGCGGTTGTGGGTGACATACCACTCACGGGGACGGCCGGCGGGGAGCGGCTTCTTCTGCAGGGGCTTGTGGAGCGGCTTGGTCGTAACTGCGGCAACGGCCATCGGCAACCTCCTGGCACGGTGGTGGAACCCTCACGAACTACCCCCATTTTACTGCCCGGCACTGACAATCGCCCCTGGCCAGAGGGGTTTTCGCGGGTCCATCCCGTACCGTTGGCCCCATGGAGATCTGGATCAATCCCGCCTGTTCCAAATGCCGCAGCGCGGTGCAGCTGCTCGATGCGGAGGGCGCCGACTACACGGTCCGCCGTTACCTGGAGGACGTGCCGTCACCGGACGAGATCCGGGCCGTCCTCGGCCGGCTCGGGCTGGAGCCGTGGGACATCACGCGGACCCAGGAGGCGGACGCCAAGGAGCTCGGGCTCAAGGAGTGGCCGCGCGAGGCGGCTGCGCGGGAGCGCTGGATCTCGGCGCTCGCCGAGCATCCGAAGCTGATCCAGCGGCCGATCATCACGGCTGAGGACGGCACGGCCGTGGTCGCGCGCACGGACGCGGCGGTGCGGGACGCCTTGGGGCGCTGAGCGGAACGGCCCTAAGGGCTGGCCGGGGCGTCGAGGAACTGCAGCATTCTGTGGCTGAGTTCGGCCGCCGTCGGCTCGTGGAGCGGCAGCGCGTGGTGGGAGACGCCGGGCAGGACGGCCGTTTCCGCGTGCGGCAGCAGCCGGCGCGCGGTGGCTGCCACGCGGGCCGCGTCATGGGCCCGGCTCTGCCCGGCGAGCAGGATCAGGGTCGGCACGTCGAGTGCGCTCAGGGCCTCGGGTGACGGACGCGGTCCGGTGACCGGCCGGGCCGCGGGGAATCCTGCCGCCGCCTCGCGCAGCCGCAGCCAGGCCGGGTCGAGTGCGGCGCCGCCCGTCTCCCAGGCCAGGAAGGCGCGGGTTCGTGCGGGGTTCGGGCGCAGCAGCATCGGGAGCGCGTGGAGGAGATAGCCGGGGCGGAAGCCGGCGAAGCAGCCGGTCGGGTCGACGAGGACCAGCCTGTCGACCCGGTGGGGTGCGTGCAGGGCGTACTGGAGGGCGGTCCAGCCGCCGTACGAATGGCCGCACAGCGCGGTGGACTCGACGCCCAGGCCGTCCAGTACCGCGTCGAGCCAAGCGTTCAGATCGCCCACGGTGCGGATGGCGCGCTCCCCCGCCACGCTGCGGCCGGGCTCGCCCACGAGGTCCACGGCGTGCACCCGGTGGCTGCGGCCCAGTTCGGCGGCCTGGGCGTACCAGGCGGTGGAGGTCGCTCCGCCGCCCGGCAGCAGGAGCAGGGGCGGCGCGTCCTCGGGGCCGTGACAGTTGAGGTGGGTGGTGCCGTACGGGGTGGAGACCTCAGCCGGCCTCGTTCCGGCGGGCCACTTGGCTGTGATGACCTCGTCGTACGCCGCGAGGAAGGCCGCGTCGCCGGTTGCGGGCTTCCGCGCGGCTGTCATGAGGTGCTCTCCGCCTGGGTCTCCGCCTCCGCGAGCAGTTCCGTCAGCCGGAGCCCGAACCGTACGTCGCAGGGGTGCGCCACCCCGGTACGCACCGATTCGATCAGCGCGTCCACCGCCGCCCGGAAGGCGCCGACCGCCCCGTCCCACCGGGGCAGACCGACGGTCCCGTGCTCGCCCCTGAGCTCGACCTCGACCCCGGTCGCGGCCGCCGGGGCTGCCAGGGTGAGCGTCACCGTGCTGGAGGCGCCGGAGGCGTGGCGGAGGATCAGGTGGTGGGCGTCGGCAGGGCCGCGGGCCGCGGTCAGCGCGGTGACGTCGCCCAGGACCGGGATCAGGACCGACAGCGCGTGCGGGCCGACGTCCCAGAGTCCGCCCTTCTCGTGGCGCCAGGGCGACGCGGCGTACTCGCTGTCCGCGCCGGGTGCCCACAGGGCGCCGATCCAGTGGGCGTGCGCGGTGAACCAGCCGCCCTTCGCGTGCTGTTCGGCGATCCAGGCGGAGGTCTCCGGAGCGAACCGCAGGGTGCAGAAGACGATGGAGGCGACCCGGGCCTGCTCGGCGGCCTCGGCCACCTCGCGGGCGCCCGCGACGGTCGTGGCCACCGGCTTGTCCATCAGCAGGTGGCAGCCGGCCGCCGCGGCGCGGGCGGCCAGCGGGGCCTGGACGTCGGGCGGCAGCGCGAACGCGACGGCGTCGCTCGCGGCGAAGAGCTCGTCGAGCCCGGCATCGCCGGTGTACGCCGTGACGCCATGCGCGGCGGCCAGCTCCCCGGCGGCCTCGGCCCGGCGGCCCCACACCCCGCTCAGCACGGCGCCGGGATGCTCGGCGAGGGCGGGGGCCTGGGTGTTACGGGCCCAGGGGCCCGTACCGACCAGGCCGATACGCAGGGGGGTCGCGGATGTCGTCATGGGACAAGTGTGCCCGGTGCGGCTGTGCGGCGAGGCGAATCCGGTGGCGGGCCGTGCGGCCGGGCGGCTACGTTGACGGGGCCGGCCGCGGGACTCCGGTGCGACTTCCGGGACTTGCCTGTAAAGCAAACATTTCGCTGCTCGCGCCCTCATTCCCCGGCCGGCTTCCGCTTGCGCGTACCGCCTCGCGGAACACCACGGGAGATGCATCATGACGACCGAGAGCTTCGCCGACCTCGTCGCCGCCGAGGACGTGCTCCTCTTCGTCAACGCGGCGATCACCGCGACCGGGCAGCGCGAGTTCCACTCGGGGGCGTACCGGCAGCAGCTCTCCCTCGACTTCCTGCACGCGTATGTACGGGTCAACTACCGCAGGGTGTACGCCGCCTCGCTCGCCCTCGACATCAACGACCACAACGCGGTGCGCATCGTCCGGGGTCTGCTGGAGTACGCCTGTGATGCCACGGCCGGGGAGAAGCGCACCGAGGGCCGGCTGATCGCCGCGCGGCTGGCGATGCTGCCGCCGCAGCGGGTGTACCGGCTGTTCCGGGAACTGCGTGCCGCCCGGGTCAACAACCGGCGCACCCGCGCGATCATGCGGGACTGGCTGACCGCGCGGCCCGATCCGGCGCACGACGCGGTGAAGTACCGCGCAGGGCTGAAGAACGCCGTCCGCCATGCGCACCTGCGGCTCGGCGACGGGTCCGGCGGTGAGCTGGGCGACTTCCTCTTCCGGCCGGGGAAGCTGCCCCGGTACCGGCACGCCCTGCTCGACGCCTGGCGCCGCGCCCACTACGAGCAGGGCGCCGTCGACGAGCTGCCCTTCACCATCGCCGAGGGCTTCGCGGCCCGGCACGGCATGAAGCGCGAGGCGTTCCTGGAGCGGATGGTGCCCCGGATGACCCGGCTGGAGCGGCTGCGCACCCAGGCGCAGCGCGGGGCCTCTTCCCCGCAGGCGCTGCCCGCGGGTGTCGACCTGGCCGGGATGCCGCTGACCCGGCTCGCCCTGTACGTCCTGTCGCTCCCCCTGGAGGTGCGCCGGAGCCACCGCGAGGAGCTGGCCTCGGCCCTGCGCGCCGCGGCCCGTCGCGCGGCGGGCCCGCACGCCGGGAGCTGGGGGCGGGTCGCCGCCGTGCTGGACGACAGCTTCTCCTCGTCCGGTTCGGGCGAGAAGCGGCGCCGTCCGCTCGCCGTGGCGCTGGCCTGCACCTTTCTGCTGGAGGCGCTGGCCGCGCCGGACGCGTACACCCCGCTGTGGACCAGCGGTGCCGGCGATCCGCTGCTGGTCCGGCCCTGGGGGCCGACTCCGCTCGGCACCCGCGTCCTGGACGCCCTGGAGCACGGCCCCGAGCGGCTGGTCATCGTCTCGGACGGCTGGGACAACGCTCCGCCCGGGCTCGCGGGCGAGGTGCTGCGGGTGTGGCGGACCAGGATCGACCCGGACCGGCGCATCTCCGTGGTTCATGTGAACCCTGTATACGACGCGGACGGTTTCGATGTCCGGCGGCTGTCCCCGGCCGTGCCGACGGCCGGTATCCGGGACGCGGAGGACCTGCCGGCCCTGGTGGAGATCGCCCAGTTCTCCGAGGGCCGGACGGGCCCCGCCGAACTGCACGCGTATCTGGACCGGCAGGTCGCCCGGTTCGTGACGGCCGGACGGGCGGGAGGCACCCTGTGAACAGGCTCGAACTGACCGGGCTCACCACCCGTCCCTCGCAGGTCTGGGGCGGTATCCGGCTGGTGCCGCTGGTGCGTGAGAAGCCCGTCGGGGGGCTCCGGCTGCATCAGGAGGTGTACTCGGGCGGCGGGCCGGACGTGGTCCGGCTGGGGCCGCGCACCCACTACACCTCGTACATCCCGCACGGCTTCGTCGCCGACTGGTCGGGCGAGGGCACCGGGAGCGCCGCGTACGGCACGCAGCTGGCGGCCGACGGCGAGAAGGACGGCACGCCGCCCCGGACCGTACGGCTGCCGCGCCACCGGCACCACCGGATGGCCAAGCGGCAGCCGGGCGACCGGCTGCGCTTCCTGCCGCTGCATCTCGCGCTGGAGGGTTATCTCTCGCTGCACTTCGGCGGACCGTCGATCGCCTGGGAGGAGTGGTCGCGGCAGGCCCTGCGCGACGGCCTGTCGCCGCGGGCCGAAGACGCATACCTGGGGTGGTCGGTGCGCGGGCTGGGCGACGCGCTGCGGGTGTTCGAGATCCATCCCGGCCAGTGCGGGGTGATGGTGTACGCGGCCGACACGCTCGCTGCGGCCTTCGTGGTGCCGCACCCCGACGACTACCGCCTGCTGCACCCCTCGCTCGTCCAGGACCTGTACGGGGAGCTGGTCCACCAGTACGCGATGTACGGTGCGCCGGTGGCCGGCTTCGGGGCGCGGATCGCGGACGGGCCGGGTCTCGGCACGCTCGCCGGTCTGCGGGCGGCCGCGCGGGAGCAGGAGCGGGAGTGGGCCGAGGCGCACGACACCCTGTTCGCGCGGGAGCTGCTGGACACCTCGTACGGCTTCGACCGGGTGTACCGGATGGGGTCGTTCACGCTGTGGCGCTTCCTGCCGCCGTTCCTGCGGAACCGGGGCGGGCAGCACATCGGCGAGACGATCACCGACCACAAGGGGCAGGTCGCCTACCTGAAGACGTTCCGGCTGTCGGAGGCGCAGATCCGGCGCGGTCATCTGCTTCAGCGCCTGGCCGACGCGGACTGGCTGCTCCCGCGGGCCGCCGTGGCGCTGGGCGCCACCGAGGAGGAGCTGGTGCGGCGGATCCGGGCCGCCGGTTTCGAGACGCTGCTGCGGCACCGTGGCTAGCGGGACTGGAGCGGCCCGTCATCGGTCCGTCTTGCGCAGGAAACGTCGGTAACACGGGGTTCACACGAGGGCAACGGACGGGAAATCGCGCCTTGCGAAGCTGCGCTGCATAGACCGCAGCACCCCCAAAGGATGGCTTCCGTGACGTTCAAGGCTGAGTACATCTGGATCGACGGCACCGAGCCGACCGCCAAGCTCCGTTCCAAGACGAAGATCATGCCCGGTTCCCCCTCGTCCGACGTGGCCGAGCTGCCCATCTGGGGCTTCGACGGGTCGAGCACCAACCAGGCCGAGGGCCACGCCTCCGACCGGGTGCTGAAGCCGGTCTTCACCTGCCCGGACCCGATCCGCGGCGGTGACGACGTCCTGGTCCTGTGCGAGGTCTTCCACATCGACATGACCCCGCACGAGTCCAACACCCGTGCCGGACTGCGCCCGCTCGCCGAGCAGTTCGCGGGCCAGGAGCCGATCTTCGGCATCGAGCAGGAGTACACCTTCTTCGACGGCCACCGGCCGCTCGGCTTCCCCGAGGGCGGCTTCCCGGCCGCGCAGGGCGGCTACTACTGCGGCGTCGGCTCCGACGAGATCTTCGGCCGCGACATCGTCGAGAAGCACCTCGACAACTGTCTGAAGGCGGGCCTCGCCATCTCCGGCATCAACGCCGAGGTCATGCCCGGCCAGTGGGAGTTCCAGGTCGGTCCGGTCTCCCCGCTGGAGGTCTCCGACCACCTGTGGATCGCCCGCTGGCTGCTCTACCGCACCGCCGAGGACTTCAACGTCTCCGCGACCCTCGACCCGAAGCCGGTCAAGGGCGACTGGAACGGCGCGGGCGCGCACACCAACTTCTCCACCAAGGCGATGCGCGAGGGCTACGACGCGATCATCACCGCGTGCGAGTCGCTCGGCGAGGGCTCGAAGCCGATGGACCACGTCAAGCACTACGGCGCGGGCATCGACGACCGGCTGACCGGTCTGCACGAGACCGCCCCGTGGAACGAGTACAGCTACGGCGTCTCCAACCGCGGCGCCTCGGTCCGTATCCCGTGGCAGGTCGAGCAGGACCGGAAGGGCTACATCGAGGACCGCCGTCCGAACGCCAACGTCGACCCGTACGTCGTCACGCGGCTGATCGTCGACACCTGCTGCACCGCGCTGGAGAAGGCCGGACAGGTCTGATCCCGCGGCGACCGCCCGTCCGCAGGGGCGCCCACCGACGGTCCGGTGGGCGCCCCTTCGGCGTGCGCGGGGCATTGTCGGTGCCGTGTGCCAGGGTGGTCGCATGCTCGAAATCAAGGTGGCGACGGAGAACCAGCAGAACCACACCCGCGTTTCGGACCGGGAGCTGAGTGCGCTGGTGCACCGGATCGGCGGGGCCGACGACCACTTCCTCGTCGTGGAGCGGATACCGGACATCCCGGGTGAGTTCATCCAGGTGTGGCACGAGGGCGGCGGGGTGTACGAGCTGGAGCACCGCGCCGGCGGGGCCGCCACCCATGTGCGGACGGTCGTCGACGCCCCAGGGCGGGTCGCGGGGCTGATGGCGGCCTGGGCCCGCCGGGAGCCCGGGTGGGACACGGGTGTCGGCTGGAAGAGCGCCGGCCTGCCGGAGCCCGAGCCCGTGCCGGAGATCGCGCCGGAGATCCGTTCCCAGCTGGAGGAGCTGGTACGGGAGCTGCTCCGCGGTGGGTACGGCAGCGTGGCTGATCTCGCCGAGTCCGCCGAGGAGTACCTGGTGAAGGACGGGGTGCGTCCGGTGACCGGGGCCCAGGCGCGCGGGCTGGTGGAGCGGCTGTGGCTGGAGCGTGTCGACGAGCAGCGGCTCTGGTCGGACGAGACCGATGCCGACCGGCTGGAGCGGGCCTTCACCGTGCTGGACGGGCGGGGGATCACGGCGCGGGAGCATTTCAGCTGCTGCCGCTCGTGCGGGTTCAGCGAGATCCACGCGGAGGGCCGGGAGGATGCACGGGGCTTCGTCTTCTTCCATCTGCAGGGCACACAGAGCGCGGCGGCCGGGCACGGTCTGACGTTGTACTACGGCGGGTTCGACGAATCGCAGGAGACGACGGCGGCCGTGGGCCGGGAGGTCGCGGCGGTACTGGGCGAGGCGGGGCTGACCGTGGAGTGGGACGGTTCGCCGGGCCGGGCGATCGAGCTGACGGGGCTGGACTGGCGCAAGCGGCTGGTGGGTTGAGGGCGAGGGCCGTTCCTGCCGAGCATGGATCCCACCGCGCCGAAGGCACGGATCCCGCCCCGTGCGAGCACAGGCTCCCACCCCTGTCCGAGGTGCGGCTTCCGCCCCGCCCGTGCCCCGGTGGACGGGCCAGGGTGAGGAAGGTAACGCAAAGGTCCGTACCGACGGGTGAGAGGGGCCTGCTGCGGGGTCGTGTTCTCTGGTTCAATAGAGGCATGGCCAGCTTCCAGCACACCTCGACAGGTCGCAGCGACCTCGAGCCGTTCTGGCCTTCCCGTCAGCATCATGACTACGACCGGGTGTGTTGCCGCGCGTTGAACGCGCTGGCCCTCTAAAGCCGCTCACCCCGGTCTTCGGTCCGCGCGCACGCAGCAAGTCCGTCCACAGACGACTCCTTCGCGCGAAAGAGCTGACCCTCATGGCGAACACTCGCACCTTCTCCGCCGCAGCCGCTGCCACCGCAGCGCCGTCGGCGGCCGCTGCGGCCACCCCCGCCCGTCCTCCCTCCCCCAACCGGCACCGGCTGCGAGCAGTCGCGCCGGACGAGGTCTTCCAGCCCGCCGATGTGTCCGCGTTCCTGGCGCCGGGCACGACCTGGCTGCCCGCACCCCAGCACACCCTGCCGGCGCTGCCCGGACAGCCGCCGATGGTCGGTTACCTGGTGCTCGTCCCCGCCGACCAGCAGCCGGCGCTCGCGGCCGCGGCAGCCGGATCGGCCCAGTACGTGGTGCCGGAGGCGCTGGAGGACCCGGGCACCGGGCCGGTGCGCATCGACTCCGTCCAGCGCACCGCCGAGGTGAACGGGAAGACGCTCGACCTCACCTACCTGGAGTTCGAACTGCTGGCCCATCTGGTGGCGCACCCGCACCGGGTACACACCCGCGACCAGCTGGTGACCACGGTCTGGGGCTACGGGCACGTGGGCGACGGGCGCACCGTCGACGTCCACATCGCCCGGCTGCGCCGCAAGCTCGGCGTGGAGCACCGCCGGTCGATCCAGACGGTGCGGCGCGTCGGATACAAGTACGCGCCCTGAGAAGCACGTTGAGCACACGGGGGCCCTGGATCCGGTACGTACCGGAACCAGGG
>NZ_JBHVWF010000127.1:0-23337 GCF_042882365.1 Streptomyces sp. NPDC058221
GGGGTGGGGGGGGGGGGGGGGGGGGTGGGGGGGGGGGGGGGGGGGGGGGGGGGCGGGGGGGGGGGGGGGGCGCCTGCGGCGGGCCTGTTCCCCTACCCGCCCCTTCCCGTAACCGGGGCTCCGCCCCGGACCCCGCTCCTCAAACGCCGGAGGGGCTGGATTTGGGGCTGATGTAGGGACGGGGGGACGGGGAGGGCAGGGGACGGAGGTAGCGCTGCTCGCGGCCGCCGCCGTGCGCGCCGGGCTCGACATCCGGGTCGGGGGAGCCATGGGTGGAGGGGGATTTCGGGCCGATGCAGACACCCCGAGCCATCCCGCCCAGGAAGCGCCGGCCCCGGCCCAGGCAGGCCCCGAGCCATGCTGCCCAGGAGGCGCCGGCCCTCACCCGAGCAAGCCCGAATCAGCCCGCCCAGGAAGCGCCGGCCCTCGACCCGACAGGCCCCCGAGCCATGCGCTCAGGAAGCGCTTGCGTCGGTTTCGGTGGATTCGGCGGATTCGGGGCTGCGGATCATGGTCAGGACCTCGTCCCGTACCGCCGCCATCGCCTTCTCGTCCCGGGCCTCCACGTTCAGGCGCAGCAGTGGTTCCGTGTTGGAGGCTCGGAGGTTGAACCACCAGTCCGGGGCCGTGACCGTCAGGCCGTCCAGGTCGTCGGTCGTCACGCCCTCGCGGGTGGCGAACGCTGCTCGTACGTCCGCGGTGCGGGCAGGCTGGTCGTCGACCGTGGAGTTGATCTCGCCGGAGCCGGTGTAGCGGTCGTACTGGGCCAGCAGGGCCGAGAGGGGCTCCTGGCCACCGCCCAGGGCAGCCAGGACGTGGAGGGCGGCGAGCATGCCCGTATCCGCGTTCCAGAAGTCGCGGAAGTAGTAGTGCGCGGAGTGCTCACCGCCGAAGATCGCGCCGTGTGCGGCCATCTCCGCCTTGATGAAGGAGTGGCCGACCCTGGTGCGGACCGGGGTGCCGCCGTTCTCGCGTACGACCTCCGGGACGGAGAGGGACGTGATCAGGTTGTGGATGACCGTGCCGCGGCCGCCGTTGCGCGCCAGTTCGCGGGCCGCGACCAGGGCGGTGATCGCCGACGGGGAGACGCCCTCGCCCCGTTCGTCCACCACGAAGCAGCGGTCCGCGTCGCCGTCGAAGGCCAGGCCCAGGTCGGCGCCCTCGGCCACCACCCGGGCCCGGAGGTCGACGATGTTCCTGGGGTCCAGTGGGTTGGCCTCGTGGTTGGGGAACGTGCCGTCCAGCTCGAAGTACATCGGGACGAGGTCGACGGGCAGGCCGGCGAAGACCGTGGGGACCGTGTGGCCGCCCATGCCGTTGCCCGCGTCCACGACCACCTTCAGCGGGCGGATCGCGGACAGGTCCACCAGCGACAGCAGATACGCGGCGTAGTCGGTGAGCGTGTCCCGTTCGGTGATCGTGCCGGGCGTGGCAGTCGGCTGCGGGCCGCCGGTCCCGGACCACTTCTCGGCCAGGGCGCGGATCTCGGCCAGGCCGGTGTCCTGGCCGACCGGTGCGGCGCCCGCACGGCACATCTTGATGCCGTTGTACTGCGCCGGGTTGTGCGAGGCCGTGAACATCGCGCCCGGCAGATCCAGTGCGCCCGACGCGTAGTACAGCTGGTCCGTCGAGCACAGGCCGATCATCGTGACGTCCGCGCCCCGGGCGGCCGCACCACGGGCGAAGGCCCCCGAGAGGGCCGGCGATGTGGGGCGCATGTCGTGGCCGACCACGATCGCGTCCGCGGCCGTCACCTCGACGAACGCCGCTCCGAACTGCTCGGCGAGGGCTTCGTCCCACTGGTCGGGCACGACCCCGCGAATGTCGTACGCCTTCACGAGCTGCGACAGGTCTGCAGTCACGGGACGGTCCTCCTGAGGGTTTCTTCGGACCGCCAAACTACCCGGCGGCCGGGGGCACCCCGCGCGCCGGGCATACCGGCGGCCCGCTCAGGAGTCGGGTGAGCGCAGCACGCGGAGGTGCCCCCTGCGGGCGACCTCCATCGGATCCGCGGTGCGCGGGCCGCCGCCCCGGGGCCCGTCGCCGCCCCGGTCCTGCGGACGCGCGGCTTCCCGTACGGCGTTGGCGAGCGCTTCGAGGTCGTCACCGCTGGGGCGGGTGGGCGCGGAGGGATCGGAGAGCCGGACGACCTCCCAGCCCCGGGGCGCGGTCAGCCGCTCACTGTGCTCGGCACAGAGGTCGTAGCAGTGGGGCTCGGCGTAGGTGGCGAGCGGGCCGAGGACCGCAGTCGAGTCGGCATAGACGTACGTCAGTGTCGCGACGGCAGGGCGGCCGCACGCGGTGCGCGAACAGCGACGTACAGGGCTCACGATGCTGGACGCTACCGCACTCTTGAGCGGGCTGCGACGACTCTCCCTCAGCTCACCCCACCGTGTCGCCCTGTGACGTCGAGCACAGCCGCCTCCGGGGCAACTCCCCTGACCTGCGCGGCAACAGAGGGTCGCAGGTCATGACGGTAATGATTCCGGTCACCACTCACCTCAAAAGCGGTCAAAAGGCAGGAGGCCTGCGGTCAGGAGCGGGGCCTGAAACGGGCTCCCTCATGGCCGGATTGTTCAAGAGCGGACAGGCGGGTGCGCTCCCGGGCAGCGGCCGTCCGCCCGGCCCGCGGAGCGTTACGCTGCGTCGGTGATGGACAGCCCCGTACCGCCCCACCCGTCCGAGCCGCGACCGCGGCGCCGAGACCGCCACGGCCGAGGTATGCGTGGGCCCGTCGCCCCGCCCCAGGTGCCACTCTCGGCCAGCCGGGCGGACAGCTTCCGTGATCTCGTGCAGGACTCGGTGGAGCGGCTGGAGCGGCGCTGGCCGCAGCTGGCCGAGGTCGACTTCGTGGTGCTCGACGTGCCGGGCACCGGGGAGGAGACCGTTCCGCTGGGGAACGCCTTGTCCGCCGAGAAGGAACGCCCGGCGCAGATCGTCATCTACCGGCGCCCCGTCGAGATCCGCACCAAGAACCGCGACGAGCGTGCGCTGCTGGTCCATGAGGTCGTCGTGGAACAGGTCGCGGAGCTGCTCGGGCTCGCGCCCGAATCGGTCGATCCGCGGTACGGGCAGGAGTAGCGGAACGAGCGGCAGGGGGCGGGGGCTCGCACTCGGGCCCCCGCCCCCTGTCTGTCTGTCGCTCCCGTCAGTCGTCCAGGACCGACAGGTCCTGTTCGGCCGCCGGTACCTCGACCGTTCCGCCGTCGTCCGGCAGCGTCTGCACCGTGAACATCTGGATTCCGTCCTGCGGAAGCGCGAGCGTGCGGGCGGCGTGGACCGGACCGCCCGACTGCGTCTCGACCGTCAGCGCGTACGTGCCCTTGAGCCCCGACGGGACCGGCGGGGTGACCGCGACCGTCGTGCCCGCCGCGACCTTGTACGTCTTGCTGACCGGGGTACCGCCCTTGCTGCCCGAGGACGCCGTGACCTTCACCGTTCCGGCGGCGCCCGGCGCGGTGAGCGAGAGGACCGAGCCCTTGGACCGGTTGTCGGCGGCCGTCGCCTGTGCGCCCACCGGACCGGTCGCCGGGATGTAGCCGACCTCCTGCTTGTCGCCCTTGCCCCGGACCACCCGCAGGGCGGCCACCACGGGGGTGGCCCTGTCCTTCTCGGAAGGGGTCAGCAGGAGCGAGCCCGCCTCACCCCGGGTGACGTTCTTCAGGTCGACCCCGGCCGTCATCCCCGACTTCACGTGGAGATCCTCGTGACCCGCCGGGGAGAACGCGCCCGTCTTGCCGAGGAGCTTCACCTTCAGATCCGCGTCGTCCTCGCCGGGGGCGAAGGCCACCAGCCGGACCGAGGTCGCGTCCGCCGGGATACCGGGCAGCACCAGGGTTCCGGCCGGTGCGGCGGAGGCGGTGAGCCAGTCGCTGCCGGTCTTGTTGTCCGCGGTCCTGACGACCGCGCCGACCCGTCCGGTACGCGTGGTGACGTGGACGGTCACGTCGTCGGCCGCCTTGCTGGTCAGGGTCGAGATCAGGACCCGGACGCCGCCGCCCGCGGGGACCGTGATGCCCTCGCCCACATCGGACTTGAGCGTGCCGTCCGGACCGTACAGCTCGATGTCGGCGACCGCGGCGGTGTCGTCGGGGTTGGTGAGGTTGACGTAGTCCTCACGGGACTTCGCGGTGCTCGCGGCCGGGAACCAGAAGTCGGTGTCGGGCGCCGTGCAGCTGACACCGAGCAGGCCGCGTGAGTCGCCCGCCTCGACCGTGGTGGTCTGCTGGGCGGTCCAGCCGGGGGCCAGCCGGCCGGTGGCGGTGCCGACGAGGGCGGGGGCGTCGGAGCCGGAGACATCGGCGGTGGCCGGCTTGCCGGGCTCCTTGAGCGCGACGACGGGCTTGTCCGGGTCCGCCTTCTTGTCCTTGCTCTTGCCCTTGCTCTTCTTCCCGTCCTTGTCCTTGCTCTCCTCGTCGTCCTTCTTGGCAGCCGGTGACTTCAGTTCGGCCATGCCTGCCTCGCCGCCGCTCGTCGCGGCCGGAGTGAAGGACGTGTACGTCGTCTCCGCGAGGTCCGAGAGACCGGGCGCCGGGCAGAGCAGGCTGGACCGCTCCACGGGGAGCCGGGCGGCCGCCTTCGCCTCCGTCGCATCCCCGTCCCCGGGCACGGTGAGCGCGGCGAATCCGGTGACGGCGGCGAGGGCGACGGCCCCCGCGATGAGGGACAGGCTGGTGGACTTCACTCGGACTCGCCTCGCGATGCGTTACCGGGCCACGGGTTCTGGCCCGGGGCGGGGTTCTCGTCGGGGTTCTGGTTCTGATCCCGGTTCTGGTTCTGGTCCTGGCTCTGTGGGTCGTACGGCTGCTGGTCGCCGTACTGGCCCGTGCCGTACTGGACGTTGGGGTCGTACGGGATATTGGGGTCGTACGGGACGTTGCCGTACTGCTCACCCGTGCCGTACTGGGCGTTGGCGTCGTACTGCGGGTTGGCCGGGTCGTACGGGGCGTTGGTGTAGTGCCCCTGGCCGTACGACGTGTAGTCGCCCTGCTGCTGCGGATAGCCGTACTGGTCGTACGCGCCGGGGACGTTCTGCTGCTGCCCTGCTCCGTACTGGCCGTCGTTGTGCTGGCCGTCGTTGTACTGGCCCTCCTGGTACTGGCCCTCCTGGTACTGCGGGTAGTCGGCGCCCTGGTACTGCTGGGCGTCCCATTCCCCGTACTGCTGGTGCGGCACCGCCGCGTACTGACCCGTGTCGCCATCGGCCTGCTGCGGCACCGCGGCGTACTGCCCCGTGTCGCCGTCCGCCTGCTGCGGTACGAAGACGTCCTGGTCGTCGGTGGACTGCGGTTGGGGTTGCGGTTCGGCGGCCGGCTGCTGAGGCGGGGCGTACTCCGCCCGCTCCCCCGCGTTGCCCTCCTCGTCGCCGTCCTCGCCCTCGGCCTGGGCGGCCGCGCGCAGCCTGCGCGCCCGGCGTCCCTCGCCCGCGACCGGCTCGGCGGGGACCGGGGCGGTCTCCTCGGGCAGGTCGTCGTCGATCTCGCGGCGGCGGCCCGGAAGGGCCATGACCACCAGGACCACGGCGAGCGCCGCCTGGGCCCAGATCCACGCGGAGTGCGTGAAGGACGTCTCGTACGTCAGGTCCAGCGAGCCGCCCTCGGTCGGCAGCTCGAAGCCCTGGGCCCAGCCGTCGACGGTCTTGCGGGTCAGCGGCCGTCCGTCCAGCGTGGCGTGCCAGCCGGGGTCGGCGGCGTCGGCGATCCGCAGCACCCGGCCGACGGCGCCCTTCGGGATCTCCGTGTGCGCCTCGACCGGGTTGGAGCCGACCGGAAGCGGCTCGTCGCCGGCGGCGGACGGGACGATCATGATCCGGGCGACCTGGCGGTCGACCCGCCAGAGCGCGCTGCCGTCCAGCTGGCTGAGCCGGCTGAGTCCGGGCGTCGCGTCGAGCACCCGGCTCATCTGCTTCGGCGCCCCGTCCCGCACGAGGACGTAACGGATCGCGAAGCCGCTGAGCTGGCTGCCCTGATCGGCGCCGGAACCCGCGACCAGGTTGGCGACGACCTTGTCGAGGTGGCTGTTGCCGTCGCCGGCCGCGGCCAGTTCGGCATCGCCCAGCCGCGCGCCCGAGCCGCGGACCAGGGTGTACGGGACGGAGGCGGACGAGGTGCCGCCGAGCACCAGGGTGCGCGGCTGGTCGCGGGTGCCGGACTCCTCGGCGACGAACGCGGGCACCTGCACCGGATCGCGGCGTTCCAGCGGGCCTGCGGCACCGCCGATCATCCAGCCCACGGCGGCCAGCACCGGGGCCACCCCGGCGGCGAGGGCGATCAGGACGGCCACCGGCTGGCGCCAGCCGAAGCTGAGCTCGGCGACGCGTACCCGGGCGCCGTCCGCACCGACCAGGGCGGCGGCGATGAGCGCGGCGCCGTAGACGAGGGTGGCCGGTCCCGCCCAGCCCGAGCCGTTGGCGAGCCCGGCGAAGACCAGGCCGACCAGGGCGACGGCCCAGGCGGTCCGTACCGCGAACTGCCGCTCCCCGCGCAGCAGCGCGGCCAGCGCCGCGAGCACGATGCCGAGCAGCAGGACGCCGCCCGCCGCCTTGGGGCCGCCGGGGCTGATCCCGAGCAGGTCCAGGGCGGAAGCCGACCCCTCACCGGTCTCCAGGCCCGCTTCCTTCAGGAAGGACGCGGGGCTGGTCAGGAGCGAGAGCGACCAGGGCGCCAGGACCAGCATCGGGGTGCCGACCGTAGCGAGGAAACGGAGCCCGTAGGCCGTGATGTCGTTGCGGCGCAGCACCAGCACGCCGATGCCGAGGACCACGGCGAGCGGCCACACGATGGGCGTGAACGCCATCGCGAAGGTGAGCAGCAGTGCGTACGCCCAGGTGGCGCGCCAGCTGCCGCGGGTGTCGCCGCCGCCGCGCATGCCGTGTGCGGAGACGGCCACGCGGCCGATCAGCGGTAGCAGGACGAGCAGTACGGCAGTGCCGAGGCGGCCGGTCGCCAGGGCGCCGGTCGCGGCGGGCAGGAAGGCGTACGCGACGCTCGCCCAGGCCCGCAGCAGCCGCGAGGGGAGCAGCGGCCGGGAGACGAAGTACGCGGTGAGTCCGGCGAGCGGGACCGAGCAGACCAGCAGCAGGGTGAGCGCGAAGCCGGTGGAGCCGAGGAACAGTGCGGACAGGGCCGAGATCAGCGCCAGGTAGGGCGGTGCGTTCTGGGTTCCGCCGGTGCCGACGGTGTGCCAGCCGTCCGCGTACCGCCCCCACAGCTCGGACACGTCGCCGGGTGCGGGCAGCAGCGAGCCGCCGGCCAGTGCGCCGCCGCCGAGGAGGCTGCGGCAGGCGACGAGCGAGACCAGGAGCAGGATGGCGAAGAGCACCGGGCCCGGCTTGCGACCGACGCGCTTCAGCTTGGCGAACTGGTCGATCTCCAGGAAGTCGGCGTCGTCGCCGCCCGGTCCGGACTCGACGGCGCCGTGCCGCGAGCCGCCGGCCTCGGCGTCGGACGAGCCGCCGAAGTTCCCGGCGACCTGTTCGACGGTCGCGCGGACGGTGGCGCCGGGCGCCGGGAAGAGCCCGCGCAGTTCGGCCGGGTCGATGACGCCCTTGCCGCGGGCCCGGCGGGCCGCGAGAATCCGTCCGGGCCGCAGCAGCGTGCCCAGGAGCCCGGCGACCTCGTCGAGTGCCTGTCCCGGCACCTTGCCGACGAGATAGGCGAGGGTACGCAGCAGGGTGCCGAACACCAGCCGCAGCAGCGCCCAGAGCAGCAGCTTGCCGCGGGCGTTGACGAGCATCGTGTAGACGGCGCCGGCCTTGTCGACGCGGTGCGGGCTGGAGACTGAGCGCCCGGCACAGTCGATGGGACGGCGTTCCCGGGCGGATGCCTCGGCGTGCCGCAGGACGGCGTCGGGGGCGACGAGCACCCGGTGCCCGGCCATGTGGGCGCGCCAGCACAGATCGACGTCGTCGCGCATCAGGGGAAGCCTGCGGTCGAAGCCGCCGAGCTCCTCCCACACGTCCCGGCGGATCAGCATGCCCGCGGTGGAGACGGACAGGACGGTACGGACCTGGTCGTGCTGGCCCTGGTCCTGCTCGCGCCGGTCGAGGCCGGTCCAGCGGCGGCCGCTGTTGGCGATGGAGACCCCGACTTCGAGGAGCTGCCTGCGGTCGTACCAGCCGCGGAGCTTGGGGCCGACGATCGTCGCGTGCGCGTCGTTGTCGACCACGCGCAGCATCTCGGCGAGCGCGTCGGGCTCGGGCGCGCAGTCGTCGTGGAGCAGCCAGAGCCACTGCACCGGTTCGCCGTGCGGCAGTTCGGGCAGGTCGTAGTTGTCGTCGCGCCAGGACCGGGTGACCGGGTCCCAGCCGCTGGGGCGCTTCAGGTACGGCAGGTCGTCCGGCGTGAGGACACCGGCGGTGCGGCTCGCCTCGTCGACGGCGGTGCCGAAGCTCGTCCGTCGCGCGAGGTGCAGGACGCGGTCGGCACCGAGCGCCTCGGTGACCAGCCGCGCGGAGTCGTCCGCGCTGCCGGTGTCGGCGGCGACGACGTTCTGCACGGGGCGTTCCTGCCCGAGCAGCCCGGCGAGCGCGTCGGGCAGCCAGCGTGCGCCGTCGTGGGAGACGAGCACGGCGGTGACGACATGCCGGGGGAACTCTGGGGCGGCGGCAGCCGCGTACGGCGCCGTCGAATGGCTGTGCACGGACATCGAGGTACGGGCCCTCCGGCCGGGTCCGGGGGAACGTACCCCCGGGGGCTGCATCGGTGTACACGCGCGCCCTGTCGGGTCGTTGGCGCGTCTCGGACGGGGCCCCACACTAACGGTACGGATAACCGGGGTGGCGCGGAGCGCTTGAACGAGGGCCACGGCACAGCGGTGGAGGGGTGCGGGGCCGTGGCTGCGGACCGGTGGCGCCCCTGCGTCCGTCCTGCCCACGAGAGGGCGGACGGGAGGCCGGGCAGGGACGGCGATGGCCCGCCGCCTGCGGGCAGGGTGCAGGCGGCGGGCCATGGGCGAACGGGGCCGGGGAGGAGTCCGCTCCTCCGGGCCGACGTCTTCGGACCGTCAGGTCAGAGGTCTTGCCGGTACAGCTCTTCGAGTCCTTGCCGGTACAGCTCTTTGGTACAGGTCTTCGGTCCGGATACCGGCCGCGGCTCTTCGGTCCGGATACGCTGCACGACTCTTCGGTACAGCCCCTCGGGCAGGCCCTTCAGCCTGGTCCCGACGGCTCCGGCCCCGGCCGGCCCGGTCTCCCGTGCTCAGATCGCGGCCTTCTTCAGGCGCCGTCGTTCGCGCTCGGAAAGCCCGCCCCAGATGCCGAACCGCTCGTCTTTGGAAAGGGCGTACTCAAGGCACTCGGACCGGACTTCACAGGCGAGACAGACCTTCTTTGCCTCGCGGGTGGATCCGCCCTTCTCGGGGAAGAAGGACTCGGGATCGGTCTGGGCGCACAGTGCGCGCTCCTGCCAGCCGAGTTCCTCATCCGCGTCCTCGACCAGCAGTTGCTGGAACAGCTCGGTCATGTGCGCCCCTCGTCTGTCTCTTGCGTCCCCGTGATGCGGCCGTTATCGAATCGGCCGAACGACACGAGTGAAATTACAAGTGTGTAGCTTCATGCCAGTCAAGCGCAGATCTGCTATTGGGCCCGGTATTCACTCTGCGGAACCAAGCCTATGCAGAAAGTGTTCAAATCACCAAAAACCTGACATATGCCATGGGCCGATCGAGCACCCGTCCGTCATGGAGGGAAACTCCCCGGAGGCCTGACACGTTGCGATTCGATCACCGAAGCGATCAAGATCACAGTCGGGTCACGGGGCCACGACCGTGTTTGCCGGTGCGTCTGTTGCGCCACATCTCCCCGGCGAGGGCTGCACAAACCTTTCTCCGCTCGGAGTAACCGGATGAGGTGAAACATTAGCCCCAAATCGGTCATTGGGTTGACAGCCAAAGGCTCTGCGGTTCTCCTTGATGTCATGCCAGTGACCTCAGCGATGCGCGTGACCCACAGCCGTGGGTTCCGTAGCGCTGTCCAGGCTCGCTGTTGCTGTTCCAGCTGTTCCAGCTGTCTCAGCTGTTGAAGCTCTCGCGCTCCAGCCCGACACAGCTCCTCCCGGACCTCCGGACCTTCCACCCTCGGCCTTCGCGGCCCGTGGTCACCCGGTCCCTCCCGGTCCTCGCGACACCCCTGCATCCGCACTGCACCGCACCTGCACTCCTGCCGAGGAACCACCGCACCCATGAACAGCGACAGCGACCTCCAGATCGCCGGCGACATCCTTGAGGTCCAGCACCTCCTGCGCCCCGCCCCCGAGCACCCCGCCACGGTGGCGGAGTTCGTCGGGCTGGCCCGCGGTATCGCCGGTGACCGCTCCCGATGGGCACCGCTCGTCCAGTACGACGCCACCACCCGCTGGTATCACCGGCTGCTCAGCCGCCCCACCTACGACGTCTGGCTGCTCAGCTGGATCCCGGGCCAGGGCAGCGGGCTGCACGACCACGGCCTGTCCTCCGGCGTACTGACCGTGCTGGACGGCGAACTGACGGAACGTACGGACCGCGGGAAGCGGACGCTGGGCCCCGGCGCCCAGCGCATCTTCGCCCCCGGCTACGTCCACGAGGTGGTCAACGACTCCCTCGAACCGGCAGTCAGCCTGCACATCTACTACCCGGGCCTGACCGACATGCCGATGCACGCCGCCCAGTGCGCCGGTGCCACCGCCACCGCCACCGCCACCGCCTGACAGTCCCACCCGTCGCCCGCCACCACCCCCACAAGGATCAGGCTCCGCCTGACAGACTGTTTCCCATGCGCATTGTGGTTCTGGCCGGCGGTATCGGTGGTGCTCGTTTTCTGCGTGGCCTCAAGGAGGCCGCGCCCGACGCGGACATCACGGTGATCGGCAATACCGGTGACGACATCCATCTGTTCGGGCTCAAGGTCTGCCCCGACCTCGACACGGTCATGTACACCCTCGGCGGTGGCATCAACGAGGACCAGGGCTGGGGCCGTACCGACGAGACCTTCCACGTCAAGGAGGAACTCGCGGCGTACGGCGTCGGCCCCGAGTGGTTCGGGCTGGGAGACCGTGACTTCGCAACCCATATCGTCCGTACGCAGATGCTCGGCGCGGGCTATCCGCTGAGCGCCGTCACAGAGGCGCTCTGTGCGCGCTGGAAGCCGGGCGTACGGCTGCTGCCGATGTCCGACGACCGCGTCGAGACGCATGTCGCCGTCGATGTCGACGGCGAGAGCCGGGCCATCCACTTCCAGGAGTACTGGGTGAAGCTCCGCGCCTCCGTCCCGGCCCAGGCGATCGTGCCCGTCGGCGCCGAGCAGTCCAAGCCGGCACCGGGCGTCCTGGAGGCGATCTCCGAGGCCGACGTCATCATCTTCCCGCCGTCGAACCCCGTCGTGTCCGTCGGGACCATCCTCGCCGTGCCCGGTATCAGGGAAGCCATCGCCGAGGCCGGGGTGCCGGTCGTCGGCCTCTCCCCCATCGTCGGTGACGCACCAGTGCGCGGGATGGCCGACAAGGTGCTCGCCGCGGTGGGCGTCGAGTCGACGGCCGCGGCGGTCGCCCAGCACTACGGCTCCGGGCTGCTCGACGGCTGGCTCGTCGACACCGTGGACGCGGGCACGGTGGACGAGGTGGAGTCCGCGGGCATCCGCTGCCGTTCCGTGCCGCTGATGATGACCGACGTCGCCGCCACCGCCGAAATGGCCCGGCAGGCGCTGGCTCTCGCGGAAGAGGTACGGGCATGAGCACCGCCGATCCGGACGCCGCGCCCTCCTTCCGGGTGTGGGCGCTGCCGGGGATGCCCGAGGTGCGGGCAGGGGACGATCTCGCGAAGCTGATCGCCGCCACCGAGCCCGGCCTCGCCGACGGTGACGTCCTGCTCGTCACCTCGAAGATCGTCTCCAAGGCGGAGGGCCGGATCGTCGAGGCCACCGACCGGGAGGCGGCGATCGACGCCGAGACGGTACGCGTGGTGGCCCGGCGCGGTGCGCTGCGGATCGTGGAGAACCGGCAGGGCCTGGTCATGGCCGCGGCCGGGGTCGACGCCTCCAACACCCCCGCCGGAACGGTCCTGCTGCTGCCCGAGGACCCGGACGCCTCGGCGCGGGCCATCCGGGAGGGGCTGCGGGACACGCTCGGCGTCGAGGTCGGCGTCGTCGTCACGGACACCTTCGGGCGCCCGTGGCGCAGCGGGCTGACCGATGTCGCGATCGGCGCGGCCGGGGTGCGGGTGCTGGACGATCTGCGGGGCGGGACCGACGCGTACGGCAATCCGCTGAGCGCGACCGTGGTCGCCACGGCCGACGAGCTGGCCGCTGCCGGTGACCTGGTCAAGGGCAAGGCGAACGGGCTGCCGGTGGCGGTGGTGCGCGGGCTCGGCCACGTCGTGGACCCGGCGTCCGCCGAGGGTGCGCGGGCGATGGTGCGGGTCGCGGCCGACGACATGTTCCGGCTGGGGACGTCCGAGGCGGTACGGGAGGCGGTGACCCAGCGGCGTACGGTCCGCGAGTTCGCCGACGAACCGGTGGATCCGGGTGCGGTCCGGCGGGCCGTGGCCGCGGCGGTGACGGCGCCCGCGCCGCATCACACGACGCCGTGGCGGTTCGTGCTGCTGGAGTCGGCGGAGTCCCGGACCCGGCTGCTGGACGCGATGCGGGACGCGTGGATCGCGGACCTGCGGCGGGACGGGAAGAGCGAGGAGTCGATCGCCAAGCGGGTGCGGCGGGGCGATGTGCTGCGCCGGGCGCCGTATCTGGTGGTGCCGTGCATGGTGATGGACGGCTCCCACACGTACGGGGACGCGCGGCGGGACACGGCGGAGCGCGAGATGTTCGTGGTCGCCGCGGGCGCCGGGATCCAGAACTTCCTGGTGGCGCTGGCGGGTGAGCGGCTGGGGTCGGCGTGGGTGTCCTCGACGATGTTCTGCCGCGATGTGGTGCGGGAGGTGCTGGAGTTGCCGGCGTCGTGGGATCCGTTGGGGGCGGTGGCGGTGGGACGGCCGGTGGAGGCACCGTCGCCCCGGGTGGGGCGCGATGCGGCGGAGTTCGTCGCGGTGCGGTGAGGGGGCCGGCGTGGGTTTCGGGGCTCTGCCCCGGGCCCCGGTCCTCAATCGCCGGACGGGCTTGAATGGCCCCGGCCCGGTGGACGTGTGCGGGACAGGTCGGCTGAATTGGCCGGGCCCAAGTGGAAGCGTGCAGGACACATCGGCCCGAGTCGGCCTGCTCCTACAGCTGGGCGATGTTGCGCGGCGTCATTCTCGGTGCGTGGCGCGGGGGTGTGTTGCCCGAGAGCATGATCAGGCGGGTGGCCCGGTGGCGTTGGCCCTCGTAGGGGGCCAGGAGGGTCAGCATCGCCTCGTCGTCGGCGTTGCGGTTGCCGGCCAGTGCGTGGCCGACGATGCCGGGCAGGTGGAGGTCGCCGACCGTGACCGCGTCCGGGGCGCCGTTCGAGCGTTGCAGGGTCTCGGCGGCGGTCCAGGGGCCGATGCCGGGGATCGCCTGGAGCCGGGACATGGCGTCGGGCAGGGCCATGGCGGCCGCCTCCTCCATGCGGCGGGCCACCCGGACCGCGCGCAGGATCGTCGCCGAACGCTTGCTGTCGACGCCCGCGCGGTGCCACTCCCAGGACGGGATCAGGGACCAGGTGCGGGCGTCCGGCATGACGTACAGCCCGTACTCCTGCGGGCCGGGCGCCGGCTCGCCGTACTTGCGGACAAGGAGCCGCCAGGCGCGGTACGCCTCGTCCGTGGTGACCTTCTGCTCCAGGACGGACGGGATCAGGGACTCCATCACCAGACCGGTCCGCAGGAGTCGCAGTCCCGGCCTGCGGTGGTGGGTCACCGCGAGCAGCCGGTGGCGCGGGGTGAAGGCCTCCGGTTCGTCCGACGCGCCCAGCAGGGTCGGCAGCTGGTCCAGCAGCCAGGACGCGCCGGGCCCCCAGGCCGCCGCCTCGATCCGGCCTTCGCGGGGGACGACATGGAGGGTGCCGGGGCCGGCGGGGGTGCGGCTGGCGCGGCGGACCGAGCCGTCCGCCGTCATCCGGAAGGTGGGGTCGGCGGGGCCGCGGCGCAGCGGGCCGAGGACGAGCCGCAGGTCGAACGGGCCCGGCGGGGTCCAGTCACGGGTCAGCGCCGCCGGTGCGGGCGTCGTCACCTGGCGCGGGACGGCCGCGTGCGAGGCGCTGCGGGGAGCGAATCGTCCTGCCACGGGTGAGGGTCCTCGGTAGTCGGGGGTGCCTGTCGAGGGTACGGCTGATTCCGGCCAGTCGGGGTGTCCTGCGGGAAGCGGATCGCCCCGGTCATTCGTCCGAGGAGAAGCGCACCGATGCGGCGGGCAGATGTGCCCCGCACCAGATCCGGATGCCGTCGCGCAGTTCGTTGTCGGCGCCGACCTTGGCGCCGTCCCCGATGACCGCACCGGCCAGCACCGTACGGCTGCCGATCCTGGCCCCCGCTCCGACCAGGGAGTCCGTGATCACGGCGCCCGGTTCGACGACCGCGCCCGCGAGGACCGTGGAGCCCTCGATCCGCGCGCCGGCGCCGACCACGGCGTCCGCGCCGATGACCGTACCGCCGGAGAGTTTGGCGTCGGGGGCGACCGTGGCGGTCGGCAGGACGAGCCGGTCGCCGCAGCGGCCGGGGACGGCCGGGGAGGGTGCGCGGCCGATGACCAGGTCGGCGGAGCCCCGTATGAAGGCCTGGGGAGTACCGAGATCCAGCCAGTACGTGGAGTCGACCATGCCCTGGAGATGGGCGCCGGACGCGAGCAGTCCGGGGAACGTCTCGCGCTCCACGGAGACCGGGCGGCCTGCCGGGATGGTGTCGATGACCGACCGGCGGAAGATGTACGCCCCCGCGTTGACCTGGTCGGTGACGATCTCCTCGGGGGTCTGCGGCTTCTCCAGGAAGGCGGTGACCCGGCCGGTGTCGTCCGTCGGCACGAGGCCGAAGGCGCGCGGGTCGTCGACCCGGGTGAGGTGGAGCGAGACATCGGCCCCGGAGTCGGCGTGCGAGGTGACCAGCGCCCGGATGTCGAGGCCGGTGAGGATGTCGCCGTTGAAGATGAGGACCGGTTCGTCCGGGCCCGAGGTGAGCCGTGCGGCGACGTTGCGGATGGCGCCGCCGGTGCCGAGCGGTTCGCGTTCGGTGACGTACTCGATGTGGAGGCCCAGCTCAGAGCCGTCGCCGAAGTACGGCTCGAAGACCTCCGCCAGGTACGACGTCGCGAGGACGATGTGCTCGACCCCGGCGGCCCGGGCACGCGCCAGCTGGTGCGTGAGGAAGGGGACGCCTGCTGCCGGAACCATGGGTTTCGGGGTGTGCACCGTGAGCGGGCGCAGCCGGGTTCCCTTGCCGCCGACCAGGAGAATCGCTTCTTTTGCCTCTGTCACAGCACTGTCTCTGCTTCCTGCTGGGGCCGGGCCTGGTGAGAAGCTGGTGTCCGGTCTCCGCAGACGCCCCGCGCCCGGCGGAGACCGGACACCAGCTTCTTCGGCTGGCCAGTGTATGCAGACCGGACGGGGTGTCCTCGGTCAGCAGTCCTCAGCAGGCCCGAGGCGCCGTCGGCGCCGTTCGGCTCCTTCCGTGTCAGCGGCCCTGGAGCTTGGCCGAACTGGTCCGTGCCGTGCCGAGCTTCTTGTAGAGACGCGCTCCGGGGCATTCGGTTGCGAAACCGTCGCGGTGGCCGGAAATCACGTTGAGTTTGACCTTCTTGCCCTTCTTGTACTTATTGCTTCCGCCCGAGACGAGCGTCACCTTGCCCTTCGGGTTGGCCTTGAAGAGGCCGAGCTTCCAGGCGGTGAGCTTCGAGACGGCGTTGACCGCGGCGGCGGGCGGGTTCGAGTTGCTGTACGTCCCGAGCACCACGACGCCCATGGTGTTGGTGTTGAAGCCGAGGGTGTGCGCGCCCATGACGGCCTTCGTGACCCCGCCGGCCCGGCCCTCGAAGATGTTTCCGCACTTGTCGATGGCGAAGTTGTAGCCGAGGTCGCGCCAGCCGTTGCTCTTGACGTGGTACCGGTAGATGCCGCGCAGCACCGAGGCCGACTGGGAGCACGTGTAGTTGTTGCCGGTGGCGCTGTGGTGGACGAAGGCCGCCTTGACGGTCTTCGTGTACGCGAAGGCCTTCTCGCGGAGCTTCTCGTCGGCGCCCCAGCCCTTGCGGGTGACGATGCGCGGGCGGGGCCCGATGTACGGCTTGGCGCCGGGCGCGTACCCGGCGGCGGCGTCGGTCGCGGACCTGCTCAGGGCGGGAAGCGCGGCGTCGGCCTGCAGCGTGGTGCGGTCGGCGCCGGCGGCACCGGTGGCGGGCGGTTCCTGCGGGTCCTTGCCCGGGTCGACGAGTTCGAGGTGCAGCCCGGCGGGCAGCGGTACGGGGGTCGCGGAGGCGTCCCGGGTGCCGGGGGCCTCGGGGTTCACCCGGACCTCGACGCCGTCGGAGTCACCGACCCAGAGCGGGGCGGTGGAGCCGCGGACCGCGTCCGAGTCGCGTTCGGCGGTGCCGGGGTCAGCGGAGTGCTCGGCGTTGTGCGTCTCCAGGTCCTGCCAGCCGGACCAGCGGCCGGTGCCGGTGGCACGGGTACGGACCTGGGCGGTGCCGTGCAGTTCGGCGTTCACGTCGTCCCAGACGACGCCGACCATGGAGAACGCCCGGACGTCGCGCTCGGCCAGCCCTTGTCCGGCGGCTGCCGTGCCGGTTTCGCCGGGGGCCCGCGCGGAGGCGGTGGACAGGGAGGTCAGGGCCAGCGACTGCGTCGAGCCGGGCAGTGCGGCGGGGTCGGACGCCTCGGCGGGCGCGGCGGTCGAGTGGGCGGGGGTGTCGGGGGCGGCGCCCGCGGGCGCGGCGAGCGGCAGCGCGAGTGCTGCGGCACAGGTGACACCAATGGCGGATGCAATGAAGGCACGCATACAGATGATCCTGGGCACAATCGGACAACTCCGGCGACCGGTGATTCTTCCGGCAGTTGACGGCCCGTCTGCCGAACCGGTGTACCCGGCACCCGTCGCACCCGGCCCCGCCCGCCGCCGCCACGTACCCTTGCGCGGATGAACGCCAGCGACCGCACCCCTGCCGACCTGCTGCGTTCCGCGCTTGCCGCGGACCCGGCCCGCCCCATGGTCACTTTCTACGACGACGCCACCGGAGAACGCGTCGAACTGTCGGTGGCCACCTTCGCCAATTGGGTGGCCAAGACCGCCAACCTGCTGCAGGGCGACCTCGCCGCGGAGCCCGGCGACCGGCTCGCGCTGCTGCTGCCCGCGCACTGGCAGTCCGCCGTCTGGCTGCTCGCCTGTTCCTCGGTCGGCGTCGTCGCCGATGTGCAGGGCGACCCGGCCGCCGCCGATCTCGTCGTCACCGGACCGGACACACTGGAAGCCGCGCGAGCCTGCCGCGGCGAGCGGATCGCCCTGGCGCTGCGCCCGATGGGCGGCAGGTTCCCGAAGCCGCCCGAGGGCTTCGCGGACTACGCGGTCGAGGTGCCGGGCCAGGGTGACCGGTTCGCCCCGTTCGCCCCGGTGGACCCGGATGCCCCGGCGCTGACCGCGGGCGATGTCGCGCTCACCTCTGCACAGCTGGTCGAACGGGCCCGCGAGGACGGTGCCGCACTGGGCCTGGGCGCCGGATCCCGGCTGCTCTCGGGCCGTACGTACGACACCTGGGACGGCCTGAGCGCCGGACTCTTCGCACCGCTGGCGACCGGGGGTTCCGTGGTCCTGTGCCGGCACCTCGGACAGCTGGGCGAGGACGGACTGGCGCAGCGCGTCGAGAGCGAGCGGGTCACCCGGACCGTATGACGGTGGGCCGGGCCCGGCGGGCCCCGCCTCTCGCGCTGCGGTACGACAAGCGGCCCGAGGGCCACCCGTCCGGCCCATCGTGGGCCGAGCCCTCCCGGCGATGCGTCAACTCCGGTACATGATCTGCGGTACAGACCACTCCAGGCACAACCAAGCGTGAGGTTCAGCCGTCTACTTCTGCAACCGGCGGCCCAGCGCGCCGCCGAACGTGAAGGATGGACCCAGACGTGACCGAAAGCGCCGGCACTCCGGCCGACCCCGACGACTCGGCCGCGGGCGAGGACCGGACGCCGGACGGATCGCCCGGGGATGAGCGCGGCGAGCAGCGCGCCCAGGACAACCCCCCGCAGAGCACCCCGAAGGACACCCCCGAAGACACGTCGAAGGACGTTTCCGAGGGTGCCGCCGGGGCCGCCCCCGGCGGCGAGACGCGCAGCGGGTCAGGCAGCGGATCGGGCAGCGGTTCGGGCAGCGGCCCGTCGTCCGGACCGCCGGACAAGGGCCCGGGCCCGACGCTCGACATCACCGTCAAGCGCAAGCGCCACTGGCTGCGTTGGACCGCGCTGGGCGCCTCGTTCGTCGTCCTGCTCGCCGCGGGCGCCGGCTGGTGGCTGTACAAGAAGCTCGACGGCAACATCAAGACGGACACCTCCGCCGCCGCCGAACTCAAGGCGTACGAGAAGGAGCGCCCCACCTCCGTCGTCCATAACGCGGAGAACATCCTGCTGATCGGCTCCGACAGCCGGGCCGGGGACAACCGCAAGTACGGCCGCGACGACGGCGGCAGCCAGCGCTCGGACACCACGATCCTGCTGCACCTGGCCGCGAACCGGAAAAGCGCCACCGCGATGTCCATCCCGCGCGACCTGATGTCGAACATCCCGGCCTGCCATAACTCGGACAAAACCGCTAGCAAGCCGCAATTCGCTCAGTTCAACTGGGCCTTCGAGTTCGGCGGGACCGCCTGCACCATCCGCACCGTCGAGAAGATGACCGGCGTCCGCATCGACCACTTCATGGTCGTGGACTTCAACGGCTTCAAGGACATGGTCGACGCGGTCGACGGCGTCCAGATCTGCCTCAAGGAACCGATCGACGACTCCGCCGCCCACCTCAAGCTCCCGGCGGGCCGCCAGAAGCTCAACGGCGAGCAGGCCCTGGGGTACGTACGGGTCCGCAAGTCGATCGGCAACGGCAGCGACACCGAACGGATGGACCGCCAGCAGCAGTTCCTGGGCGCGCTGGTCAACAAGGTGCAGAGCAACGGCGTGCTGCTCAACCCGACCCGGCTCTACCCGGTGCTGGACGCGGCGACGAAGGCGCTGACCACGGACCCGGGGCTGGACTCCCTGAAGGACCTCTACGAGCTGGTGCGCGGCATGCGCAATGTGCCGACGGACAAGGTGCAGTTCCTGACTGTTCCCCGGCAGCCGTACCGGGCCAATGCGAACCGGGACGAACTGGTACAGCCCGCCGCGAACAGGCTGTTCAAGCAATTGCGCGACGACGAGCCGCTCGCCGTCGTTCCGGCGGATGAACTCAATGGTGACGACGGCAAGAACGACGGCCACGGGGAAGGTTCGGAACATTCACAGGATGAAGACAGCAACGGCCGGTCCGGCGAGCCCACAGACGGAGAATCAAGCGCCGAGGGCGCTCCGGGCCCCAGCCCCACACCCACCTATTCGGGTAACAACGCAGCAACCGACCTGTGCAAGCAGTAAAGCAATGGCCAAGCAGACATCAACGTTCGGCGTGCAATGGGAAGAATGCCCGGTTGTAAGGGCCGTGGAATGTGTCACGCCCGTCGCTAGGCGCCGAACTGGACGGATAGTGTGACGCGATCCGGTGCTTCCGGCCCTCGGGCCGCGTACTTCCGGAGCGAAAGACTGAGCGCCTTATCGGGGGAGGCGCCTCGCGTGGCACCGACGGAGGACTCAAGCAACCGTGGATGCGCAAAGCCGTGGGCGGGCGGACGATATCGACCCCGCAGACCAATGGGTCCTCAACCCGGACACCGGCGACTACGAACTGCGACTGAATCAATCCGGAGGGGATTCGGGCGGCAGTCGGAGCGCTTCGGCCCCGCGCGCCTCCAGGCGCAGAGGGGCTGCCCATGACGGCGAGGGCGCACACGGCGCCGGATCCGGCCGTGAGGCGCCCGGGCAGGGCGGCCGCCGCTCGACGCGCGGCCGGCGCGGCCCGGAGGATTCCGGCTCGGGCAGAGGTTCCGGCTCGGGCGGGGGTTCCGGCTCGGGCAGGGGTTCCGGCCCCGGCGAGAACGGCCCCGGCCGCCGCAAGCGGAAGGCGCCCAAGGCCCGCCGGAAGAAGGCGCTGCTCTGGACGGGCGGCGTGATGGCGTTCCTGCTCGTCGGCGTCTCGGCCGGCGGGTACATGCTGTACCAGCACTTCAACGGCAACCTGAACACCGTGGACATCGGCGACGCCGGCAACAAGGACGTCGCCACGGCCAACGCGCCCCTCAACATATTGATCATCGGTACGGACAAGCGCACCGGCAAGGGCAACGAGGGCTACGGGGACAAGGGCAGCACCGGCCACGCCGACACCAACATCCTGTTCCACGTCTCCAAGGACCGCACCAACGCCACGGCGTTGAGCATCCCGCGCGACCTGATCACCGACATCCCGGATTGCAAGACCAGGCAGTCGGACGGCTCGGACAAGGTCATCCCCGGCACCGAGAACATCCGGTTCAACACCAGCCTCGGTCAGGAGGGCCGCGACCCGGGCTGCACGATGAACACCGTCAAGGAGATCACGGGCCTCTCGGTCGACCACTTCATGATGGTCGACTTCAACGCGGTCAAGGAGCTCTCCACGGCGGTCGGCGGCGTCAAGGTCTGCCTCGCCAAGCCGGTCCAGGACAAGGACTCCCACCTCGACCTGCCCGCGGGCGAGAGCAAGATCGAGGGCGAGGACGCGCTGGCGTTCGTACGGACCCGGCACAGCTTCGGCAATCAGAGCGACCTGGACCGGATCAAGGTCCAGCAGCAGTTCATCGGCTCGATGATCCGGCAGATGAAGTCGGACGACACTCTGACCAGCCCGACCAAGCTGTTCAAGCTGGCCGACGCGGCGACGAAGGCCCTCACGGTCGACAAGGCCATCGGCTCGGTGCCGAAGCTGACGTCGCTCGCCAAGGAACTCAAGAAGATCGACACGAAGAACATCTCGTTCGTCACCGTTCCGGTGGTGGACAACCCGGCGGAGAAGGTCCACGCCACCGTCGTCCTGGACCAGGCCAAGTCCGACCCGCTCTTCGCGATGATGCGCGACGACACCTCGCTGACCGAGGTGGCCGCGCAGAAGAAGGCGGCCAAGGGCAAGCAGGACGCGCTCCTCAAGGGAACCAAGGCCGCTGCCGCCGACGTCCGGGTCGATGTGTACAACGGCGGCGAGATCGCCGGTGCGGCGCAGCAGACCGTCACCTGGCTGCAGAACACCAAGGGCGTCCTGAAGTCCACGAACAAGGCCAACGCCCCGGCGAAGGCGGCCAAGACCACGCTGGCCTACGCACCGAACCAGGCGGACCAGGCCCGCGCCCTCGCCGAGATGATGGGGCTGCCCGGATCCGCGATGAAGCAGGGCACCAAGGACGCCGAGGGGCTGGAGGCCATGTCCCTGACGCTGGGCGGGGACTTCAAGGGAGCGGGCGTCCCGATCACCGGGCCGGCCAAGATCGACATTCCGAAGGCCAGCGCCGACAAGGCAGAGTGCGCCAAGTGACACCGGGTCACTGCGCGATACCGCGAGTCTGAGCAGCAGGGGGGTCCCGGTGGGGCGGAGCAGCACGTCAGGGGAGGGGACGCGACCAGGGGTCCGGCATGCCGGTCAACTGGGCTGGGACGACGGTCTCTACGAGGACGGTAAGGGCGAAGCCCCGGCACATGACGGGGACGGGGCCCGCCGCGGCGCGTCCCACGGCGGCGGGCGGCGCGGCGGATCGCGCCGGGCCGGGAAGCGCAAGAAGCACCGCGTACTGCGCTGGATATCCCTCTCCCTCGCGGTACTCATACTCGGCACCGGCGCTGCCGGTTATCTCTGGTACGAGCATCTGAACAGCAACCTCCGCAAGGGGCACCGCAGCGCGGGGAACAGCGCGGCGAAGAAGACCGCGCCGAACGCGGCCGGCCAGACCCCGCTGAACATCCTGATGATCGGGTCCGACAGCCGGAACACCGCGGAGAACCTCAAGCTCGGCGGTTCGAAGTCGAGCGTCGGCGGCATCCCGCTCGCCGATGTGCAGATGCTGCTCCATGTGTCGGCCGACCGGAAGAACGCCTCGGTCGTCTCCATCCCGCGCGACACCCGGGTGGACATCCCGGCCTGTGAGGACCCCGACAACGGCAAGAAGTACCCCGCCACCAACGCGCTCATCAACGAGACGCTCGGCCGCGGCGGCCCCGGCTGCACGCTGGACACCTGGGAGAAGCTCACCGGGGTCTACATCGACCACTGGATGATGGTCGACTTCGCCGGTGTGGTGGACATGGCGGACGCGGTGGGCGGTGCCGATGTCTGTGTGAAGCAGAACGTCAACGACGTGCCCAAGCCCGGTGTGCCCGGCGGCTCCTATCTGCGGATGACGGCCGGCACGCACAAGATCAAGGGCAAGCAGGCCCTGCAGTGGCTGCGCACCCGGCACGCCTTCGAGAGCGACTTCGGCCGGTCCAAGGCCCAGCACATGTACATGAACTCGGTCATCCGTGAGCTGAAGAGCCAGAACGCCTTCACGGACACGGGACGGCTGATGAGCCTCGCCGAGACCGCCACCAAGTCGCTCCAGGTCTCCGAGGAGATCGGTTCGGTGAAGAAGCTGTTCGACCTCGGCATGCAGCTCAAGGGCGTACCGATGGACAAGATGAACATGCTGACGATGCCGCGGATCATCGACCCGGAGGACGACAACCACGTCCTGGCGAAGCCGGGCGCCGCCGACAAGCTCTGGGCACTGCTCCGCGACGACGAGTCGCTCGACGCGAAGGACCGGGCCAAGGCCAAGAAGAAGGAGAGCGGACCCACCGCCGCCGCTCCCGCCTCGCTCGCCGTGACCGTGGTCAACGGGACGGCGGCCGACGGCCAGGCGCCCACCAGCAACCGCGCCGCGGGCGTCCGGGACCTGCTGCAGACCAAGGGCTTCACGGACGCGACCACCTCGTCCGAGCCCGGATCGGCGCTGACGACCGAGGTGACCTATCCGAAGAGCTCCGGCACCCAGGGCAGGTCGGACGCGCTCTCGGTCGCCAAGGCGCTGTCGATCCCGACCAGCGCCGTCAAGGAGGAGCCGGACGCGGACGGGCTGACGCTCACGGTCGGCTCGGACTGGCGGACGGGGTCCACGTTCCCGAAGGCCGCGGCCGACGACAGCGACCCGCTGGAGGGCACCGAGGCCGTCAACGGTGCCAAGACGGGCTGCATGGACGTGTACTGGCCGTACCGGCAGATGTAGCCGCGCGCCCGGGTGACACACGAAGAGGGAGGGGGAGGGCCGGGTCGCACCGGCCCTCCCCCTCCCACTTCGTGCTGTGCAGCCTGCCGGTGAGATCACCGGTGCGCCCGTGC